>DCGR01000047.1 GCA_002315285.1 Bacteroides sp. UBA1773
CTGCTGCGGAATTAAGGATAAAAACTATAACGTCAAATTGAACAACCTAGTATGAATATGAAAAAAACGCTTCTTTGCAGCTTGCTGTTCCTGTCGGCAGCATTGTCGGCAACAGCCAAGGACTGGATGGTGACATCGCCCGATGGAAAATTGAGAATGAACATCTCCGTGTCCGACCGCATCACCTATTCGGTTCTCTATGACGGCCGGCAGGTCATCACGCCATCAATCGTGTCGATGACCTTGGCCGATGGCGCCACCCTCGGCGAAAACGCCAAGGTGCAGGGCTCACGGCACACAAGCATCGACGAAACACTCACCGCCGTGGCCTACCGCAAGCGTCAGGTCCGCAACAAGGCCAACCAGCTCACGCTCTCCTTCAAGGGGTTCAGCATCGACTTCCGCGCCTATGACCTCGGTTGCGCCTATCGTTTCAACCTGAAC
Source organism: Bacteroides sp. UBA1773 (assembly GCA_002315285.1). Lineage (GTDB taxonomy): Bacteria > Bacteroidota > Bacteroidia > Bacteroidales > Bacteroidaceae > DCGR01. The sequence goes on from DCGR01000047.1 coordinate 445, forward strand.
CAGAAGCAGCAGGAGGTGACAGTGAAAAACGAGGTGAGCGAATTCAACTTCGCTTCCGATTTCACCTCCTACCATTCCTATGCCAACAGCTCTGGCGATGTCGCCAAGCAGTTTTCCTGCTCGTTCGAAAACCTTTACGAACATTCAAGGCTGACGGAGATCGCTCCCGACAGAATCATGTTCTTGCCCGTCATGGTGGAATTGCCCGACAACCTGAAGGTGTGCATCACCGAAGTCAACCAGTTCTCTTACCCAGGCATGTTCCTGCAGAATTTCAATTCGCGCAACGGACTGACTTCCATCTTCGCACCCTATCCCAAGGAGATGAAGCAGGGCGGACACAACAATCTGCAGATGATTGTGCAGAGCCGCGAGGATTACATCGCCAAGGTAAGCGGCAAGCGCGCCATGCCGTGGCGTGCCATCGTCATCTCGACCAGCGACGAACAACTCACCGACAACGACCTTGTGTATTGCCTCGCCGACACCTGCCAGCTCGCCGACACCTCGTGGATCAAGCCCGGTAAAGTGGCTTGGGACTGGTGGAACGACTGGAACCTCGAAGGCGTGGATTTTCGTGCCGGCATCAACAACGAGACTTATCGTTACTACATCGACTTCGCCTCGAAATACGGCATCGAATACGTCATCCTCGATGAGGGATGGGCTGTCAACAAGAAAGCCGACATGATGCTGGTCGTTCCCGAAATCGACCTCAAGGCCTTGGTCGATTATGGAAAGTCGAAGAATGTGGGCATCATCCTGTGGGGTGGCTATCAGGCCATGGACAAGGACATGGAAGGTCTTTGCCGGCATTATGCTGAAATGGGTGTCAAGGGATTCAAAGTCGATTTCATGGATCGTGATGACCAGATTGTGGTCGATTTCTACAACCGCATGGCGCAGACGGCTGCGAAATACAAACTGATGGTCGATTTCCACGGAGCTTTCAAGCCCAGCGGCATGAACCGCACTTACCCCAATGTCATCAACTACGAAGGAGTGCACGGATTGGAACAGATGAAGTGGGAGCCCAACAGCTGCGACCAGGTCACCTACGATGTGACCCTCCCGTTCGTGCGCCAGGTGGCCGGACCGATGGACTATACCCAAGGCGCCATGCGCAACGCCAACCGCCAAAACTATTTCCCTTGCAACACCGAGCCGATGAGCCAAGGCACACGCTGCCACCAACTGGCTGAGTACATCATCTTCGAGTCGCCTCTCAACATGCTTTGCGATGCCCCTACCAGTTACCAGAAGGAACCATTCTACACACAGTTCCTTGCCCGCATCCCCACCGTATGGGATGAGACACATGCCGTGACAGGCGAGGTGGGGAAATACGTGGTCAATGCCCGCCGCAGCGGCAATAGCTGGTATGTCGGAGCACTTACCAACTGGGACGCACGCACCGTCACAATCGACCTCTCATTCCTCGGCAACCTGGCCGACTACGACATCGAGACTTTCGTGGATGGCGTGAATGCCGACCGACGGGCTTCCGACTACAAATACACCCAAGGCCTACAGACAGTTGGCGGAAAACTTGAGGTCCGGATGCAACCCGGTGGCGGCTTCCTCCTGAAAGCCACCAAAAAGCGCTGACCACGCGCTGCACGACCGATGCCCCTGGCACGATGACAAATATGGCACTTCTGTTTTTGCAATCCAAAAATGGCAAAACACGCTTTCCGACTACGAAACCGACCGCGTCGGGAATATTTTTCCGTGATTGTGTGCCTGTGATTTTGATTTTTAACAGTAATTTTGCAATCGGAAAACAAGGGGCTTGTGCAAAATCCCCTTTTGGAAATGTAAAACGATCTTAAAAGTAACTAATAGGAAATGGCAAATTTAGATTTAAGCAAGTACGGTATTACCGGAGCAACCGAAGTGTTGCACAACCCTTCGTATGAAGTTCTGTTTGAGGAAGAAACCAAGGCTGGCCTTGAAGGTTTCGAAGTAGGCAAAGTCACTGAGCTTGGAGCAGTGAACGTGATGACAGGTGTCTATACAGGTCGCTCACCTAAGGACAAGTTCATCGTGATGGACGAGAACTCCAAGGATACCGTATGGTGGACATCCCCCGAATATAAGAACGACAACAAGCCGGCTTCACAGGAAGCCTGGGCTGCTGTGAAAGCCATCGCACAGAAGGAGCTCTCCAACAAGAAGCTCTATGTGATGGATGGATTCTGCGGTGCCAACAAGGACACCCGTATGGCTGTCCGCTTCATCATGGAGGTGGCATGGCAGGCTCACTTCGTGAAAAACATGTTCATCCGTCCTACCGAAGAGGAACTGGCCGCTTTCGAACCCGACTTCGTGGTCTATAACGCATCGAAGGCAGTCTGCGAGAACTACAAGGAACTCGGTCTGAACTCCGAGACTGCCGTTGTCTTCAACATTACAAGCCGCGAACAGGTCATCATCAACACATGGTACGGTGGCGAAATGAAAAAAGGCATGTTCT
>DCGR01000073.1 GCA_002315285.1 Bacteroides sp. UBA1773
CTCGTGGGGTAAGGGGAGATTGTGTGTTCCTTGATAGGAAGATTGTTCAAATACTATTTTTTCACACCAACTTCGCTACTCTCTGCTGGATCCCGATCTCAAATTGACTCAATCTATAACAGTTGCGGATTTGAGGATAATTATAGTTGGCTGAATGGCTGACTTTTTAAAGTGGACTCTTACACCAAATTGAATAACCTAGTCCAACAATATACCCAATGGTCTAATAAGCCGTGATTCCAACCACAATGTACCATCAGTGCGTAACGCCGTTGGAGTTGAAAAACACTGACGCTACGCACCATGATAGATTGCTCACCGAGAGAGATGGTCAGAGGTTGAGGTTCCAGGAAAAACCGTCCTTCGTATCCTTTATTTCAAAGCCAAGTGAAGTGAGTTCGTTGCGGATTTTATCGCTGGTGGCCCAATCCTTGTTGGCTTTCGCTTCGCGACGCTGTTCGAGTAGCATATCGACCACTTTCCCAAACACTTTTTCGCGTTGTTGGTTGTTGCCTGTCTGCAACTGGAGTCCAAGGATGTCGCACATGAACAGCCGGAACACCTGCTTCAGTTCATCCAAGTCGGCAGCGGAAAGTGTGGCCTTTCCGTCGAGCACGGTGTTGATAATGCGGCTTGCATCGAAGAGATGTGCAATGACAATCGGTGAATTGAAGTCATCGTTGAGTGCATCGTAACATTTCTGCCGTAACTCCTGGATGCCATCGACCCCCGTCGTGCCAGTTGCTGGCTTGATGCGTTCCATCCCCTTGACAGCCTCCTGCAAACGTTGCAGTCCCTTGTCGGCTGCCTGCAATGCATCGTTGCTGAAATCGATTGTGCTGCGATAATGTGCCTGAAGGATGAAGAAGCGGATGGTCATTGGCGCGTAAGCCTGTGTGAGCAAGTGGTGAGAGCCCGAGAAAAACTCATCGAGTGTAATGAAATTGCCCAACGATTTGCCCATCTTGGTGCCGTTGATGGTTATCATGTTGTTGTGCATCCAATAGCGTACCATGTCGCTCCCCTGCGAGGCTGTGGCTTGGGCTATCTCACACTCGTGGTGTGGGAAGATGAGATCCATGCCACCTCCATGGATGTCGAACTGCGCACCGAGGTACTTGCGTCCCATGGCTGTACATTCGCAATGCCATCCGGGGAAACCATCGCTCCATGGACTGGGCCATCGCATGATATGTTCGGGCTGTGCACACTTCCAAAGGGCGAAGTCAGCTGGATTGCGTTTCTCACCCTGCCCATCTAGTTCGCGCGTGGTGTTGAGCACATCATCGAGGTTGCGACCTGAGAGTTTGCCATAATGGTACACCTTATTATATTTTGAAACATCGAAATACACAGAGCCACAGCTCTCGTAGGCATATCCGTTTTTCAGGATTTCCTCAACTAGCCGGATCTGCTCGATGATGTGTCCAGAGGCATGAGGCTCGATGCTGGGTGGAAGCACGTTGAGTGCCTCCATGGCCTTGTGGTAGCGTAACGTGTAATGTTGCACAACCTCCATTGGCTCAAGTTGTTCCAGACGGGCCTTCTTTGCTATCTTGTCCTCTCCCTCGTCGGCATCATGCTCAAGATGACCCACATCGGTGATATTACGCACATAACGCACCTTATAGTCAAGATGGGTGAGATAACGAAACACGAGGTCGAAAGTGATGGCGGGACGGGCATGGCCCAGATGGGCATCACCATATACGGTAGGACCACACACATACATACCCACATGGGGAGCATTGAGCGGCTCGAACAGTTCCTTACAGCGGGTAAGGGTGTTGTAGATGAGAAGTCTATTTTTCATAATCATGAAGTGTTATTGGTCGCAAATTTACAAAAAACTGCGTGGATGCAAGGAATCGGGAAAGCAAAAAAGCACAAAAAGGAAGATTATTGTCGGTAAACCCAATTATTTCGCTAACTTTGCTCCCTCGATTCTTACCCGTATTGAAACGACATGAACAATCTTCCAACCATAACCAGAAATCTGTTAATCGTCAATGTGCTATGTTTCTTGGCCAACACCGTGTGCCAGCGCTATGGCATTGACCTCAACAGCATCTTCGGGCTACACTTCTTCATAGCCGACAACTTCCACCTGTGGCAACTGCTCACCTACATGTTCATGCATGCCAATTTGGAGCACATCTTCTTCAACATGTTTGCCGTATGGATGTTTGGCCGTACGCTCGAATACGTGTGGGGCCCCCAGCGTTTCCTCAGCTACTACCTCATCTGTGGCATCGGCGCGGGAGTGATGCAAGAGTGTGTGCAATACGTTGAATATGCCACCCAACTGGCATCGTACAGTGGAGTGGATTTTGGATCGGGTGCCATACCGATGGCCACCTACCTAAACATGATGAACACCGTGGGCGCTTCAGGCGCCGTCTATGGCGTGCTGCTTGCCTTCGGCATGCTGTTTCCCAACGACAGCCTGTTCGTTTTCCCCATTCCCGTACCCATCAAGGCCAAGTGGTTTGTGGTGGGATATGCCGTGATAGAGTTGGTGCTGGGCATAAGCACCACACGCGATGGGGTGGCACACTTCGCCCACCTGGGAGGTATGCTGTTTGGCCTGATTTGCATTCTCCACTGGAAAAAGGCCTTGTGGAAAGCCAACCCGCTGCAATGGCTCAAGGAGCAATTCCGACATCGCTCCACCATGAAATACCATTTTCATGAAGCCCAACCCCAGCACGATGCTGAACTGGAGCGGGTTCTTGCCAAACTTCGGCAGACTGGCTATGAAGGACTTACCGAGGAGGAAAAACAGAAACTTTTCGACATGAACGACAGGTAGTCACCTCCGAATACAAAAGGAAAACAAAAAAACGCGATAATGAAAAAACATTTTTCCCCCGTATCAGTAGTAATTTGTTGTATGATGATTTGTGGATGCAATCATGTTGAGGAGAATCCCTTTTTCTCTGATTTCCAGACCCCTTACGGCACTCCCGATTTCAGTCGGATCAAGACCGAACACTATGAGCCAGCCTTCCTGAAAGGCATAGAAGTGCAAAATGCAGAAATAGCTAACATTGCCGATAACCCCGAAGCACCAACTTTCGAGAACACCATCAATGCCCTCGACAATTCTGGTCAGTTGCTCAACCGTGTTTCACTCACGTTCTTCGCGTTAACCGAAGCCGACACCGATGACAACATGGCCGCCCTTGAGGAGAAGTTCGCTCCAATGCTTTCGGAACAAAACGACAACATCTACCAGAACATGAAGTTATACCAGCGCGTGAAACTCATCAAACAACAAGCCGATGAGGGCACCATAGCACTCTCCACGGAGCAAACACGCCTGCTCAAGAAGTTCTATGACTCGTTCGTACGCTCAGGAGCCGCATTGGACCCACAAGCCCAGACTCGACTGCGCGAAATAAACAAGGAGTTGTCCTCGCTTTCTACCAGCTTCGGCAACCACATTCTCAACGAAAACAATGCCTTCAAACTCATTCTCACCGACAAAGGCGACCTGACGGGACTACCCGAATGGGTAGTGACAGGAGCCGCCGAAGAGGCGAAGGCTGCTGGACAAGAAGGAAAGTGGATGTTCACCCTACAAGAGTCGAGCCGCCTACCTTTCCTCCAGTACTCTGCAAAAAGAGATTTGAGGAAACAGCTTTATCTGGCTTACATCAATCGTGGCAACAACAACGATGCCAACGACAACAAGGAAGTCATCAAGCGCATCATCACCCTGCGGGTGGAAAAGGCAAAGCTGCTGGGATTCGACTGCTACTCGAACTATGTGCTTGACCAGTGCATGGCAAAGAACGAAAAGGCGGTAATGGACTTCCTGAACAACCTCTGGGGCTACTCCTTGCAAAATGCCAGAAAGGAAGCGGCCGAACTGCAGGCCATCATGGACAGGGAGGGCAATAGCCAGAAACTGGAGGGATGGGACTGGTGGTACTATGCCGAGAAGCTGCGTCAAGAAAAATACAACCTGAACGAGGACGAGATCAAGCCCTATTTCAGCCTCGAGAATGTGCAGAAAGGCCTATTCCATGTGGTGAACCGGCTTTACGGCATTCAGATGAAACCCATCGACGATGTGCCCGTGTATGAACCCGACGTGAAGACCTACCGCGTGGAAGATGCCGATGGCAGCCTGTTGGGCATTTTCTATGCCGACTACTTTCCGCGTGCAGGAAAGCGGGGTGGAGCCTGGATGTCGATTTTCCGCGAGCAGAAGGGTCCACAGCGTCCACTTGTCTATAACGTGGCCAGTTTCACGAAGCCAGCCGGTGACATTCCCCCGCTGCTTACACTCGATGAGGTAGAAACCCTATTCCACGAGTTTGGACACGCGCTGCATGGGCTGCTCACCAAGTGCAACTACTTTGCCACGGCAGGCACGAACGTGGCGCGCGACTTCGTGGAGCTGCCATCGCAAATCATGGAACATTGGGCGATAGAGCCAGATGTGTTGAAGCATTATGCCGTCCATTACAAGACGGGTGAGGCCATTCCCGACTCCCTGATTCAGAAAATCCAAAACCTCAGCACCTTCAACCAGGGCTTCAACACCACCGAACTGCTGGCAGCATCGCTGCTCGACATGTATCTCCACAACGTCACTTCGGCCGATGAACTGGGCAACGACATCATGGCCTTTGAAAAAGCCAAGATGAACCAGCTGGGACTCATTCCACAAATTGCGCCCCGCTATCGTGTCACCTACTTCAACCACATCGTGGGCAGCGGATATGCTGCTGGCTATTACAGCTATCTGTGGGCTGAAGTACTCGATGCCGATGCCTTTGAAGCGTTCAAGCAACATGGCATCTTCGACCAAGCCACAGCGACAGCCTTCCGCAAGCAGGTGCTGGAATGTGGCGATTCCGACGACCCCATGACACTCTACCGCAACTTCCGTGGTGCGGAACCCAACAACGAAGCGTTGTTGCGAAACCGCGGACTAAAATAAGAGTCTGCTTGTAGTCCACCACCACACCCGACACTTTCCTTCCACACTGCTTTCCTCTATCCCATTGTAATGCTGCAACAAGATAGCGGAAAGCAGTCTTTTTATGCCTAAAAACGGAAAAAACTTAAATAATTGGAAGAAATGCCGCTTGTTTGCAAAAAAAACTCTATATTTGCAACCCTGTATAGACAAAAATAAAATAAACGTAAAAATAAATTAAAGTAAAATGCAAAACAAAGGTTTCGTAAAGTTTTTTGCGGGAGCACTCATCTTGGTGTGCATCTACTACCTTTCGTTCTCATTCGTCACCAACCATCACATGAAGTTGGCAGCCGAAGACCCGAAAGGCGAAGCACACTATCTTGACTCAATCCAGAACGACAAGGTCTATCTCTGGGCTTACTCGCTGAAACAATGTCGTGAGAATGAGATTGGTCTTGGTCTTGACTTGAAGGGCGGTATGAATGTCATCCTTGAAGTCTCCGTACCCGATGTCGTAAAGGCTTTGGCCGACAATAAGGCAGATGAGAACTTCAATGCCGCCATCGCCACGGCCACCAAGCAATCCATCACAAGTCAATCAGACTTTATTACCCTGTTCATCAACGAATACAAGCGACTCGCGCCCAATGGCACTCTCGCCGAATTATTCGCTACACAACAGTTGAAAGACAAAGTGACAACCCGCAGCACCGACAGCGAAGTTGAAAAAGTGCTTCGCGAGGAAGTGAAGGCTGCTGTCGATAACTCCTTCAATGTGCTCCGTACCCGTATCGACCGCTTTGGTGTGGCCCAGCCCAACATCCAGGCTCTTGAAGGTGGCATGGGACGCATCATGGTCGAACTTCCTGGCATCAAAGAGCCCGAACGTGTCCGCAAGCTGTTGCAAGGCTCTGCCAATCTGGAATTCTGGGAGACATTCGATGCAAAGGAAATCGTCCCCATGCTCACTACCATCGATGGTCGCCTGCGTGATGTATTGGCCTATGGCGACAATACCGAGGCAGCTGACTCCATCCAAACCGAAGCTGTAGCCGACTCTGCCAAGGCCACGACTACCGACCTTGCCGCAGCGTTGGGTGGCGAAACAGAGCCAGAGACAAGCGAAGTGTCGGCCGAGATGAAAAAGCAACACCCGCTTGCCTCCATCATGCAGCTCAACACCAATGGCTACGGCTGTGTGGTAGGCTACGTGAACTATCGCGACACGGCAGAAGTCAACCGCCTGCTTTCCATGAAGGCAGCAAAAAGCCTGCTCCCCAAGGAACTTCGCCTAAAATGGGGAGTGCAAGCCGCTGATTTCGACAAGAGCGGACAAGTGTTCGAACTCTATGCCATCAAGTGTACCGACCGTGCTGGACGCGCTCCGCTTGAAGGCGATGTGATTACCGATGCAAAAGACGATTTCGACCACTACACCGGCAAGCCAGTCGTAAGCATGTCGATGAACACCGATGGCTCACGCCGTTGGGCAACACTCACCAAGAAAAACGTAGGCCACGCAATAGCTATCGTACTTGATGGTTATGTATATAGCGCACCAAACGTGAACAGCGAGATTACTGGTGGCAACTCACAAATTTCGGGCAATTTCACCACCGAAACCACCAAGGACTTGGCAAACGTACTCAAGTCGGGTAAGATGCCAGCACCTGCACGCATCGTCCAGGAAGACATCGTAGGTCCGTCGCTCGGTCAGGAATCCATCAATCAAGGCATTATTTCGTTCATTGTAGCACTCATCACCTTGATGATTTACATGTGTGCCATCTACGGATTCATTCCAGGCATGGTGGCCAATGGTGCCCTCATCTTCAATTTCTTCTTCACCCTTGGCATCCTCGCATCCTTTCAGGCAGCCCTCACCATGAGTGGCATCGCCGGTATGGTGCTCACTTTGGGTATGGCTGTCGATGCCAACGTGCTGATTTACGAACGCACGAAGGAAGAGATGCGCTCTGGCAAGAGTGTGAAAGCTGCTTTAGCTGACGGTTATTCAAATGCATTCTCTGCTATTTTCGACTCCAACCTCACATCCATCATCACCGGTATCATCCTGTTCTATTTCGGCACAGGTCCTATCCGCGGATTTGCCACCACATTGATTATCGGTATTCTCTGCTCATTCTTTACAGCTGTGTTCATGACTCGTCTGGTTTACGAGAACAGAATGGGTAAGGAAAAATGGTTGAAACTGACTTTTACCACCAAATGGTCGAAAAATCTGATGCAAAACACCCACTACAAGTTTATGAGCAACTATAGGAAATCATATACTGTTTGGGGTACTGCCATTGTCATTTGCATTCTTTCCTTCTTCGTTCGTGGATTGGCACAAAGTATCGACTTCACTGGTGGACGCAACTTTGTCGTTCAGTTCGAACAGCAAGTGGAACCTGAAACCGTGCGCAATCTCTTGAAGCAGGTTATCGTCGAAGACAACGTACAGGCCATTGCCTTGGGTACTGACAAGAAGACCATTCGTATCACCACCAATTACCGCATCAACGAAGAGTCGGAAAACATCGATGAAGAAATCGAGCAGTTCCTCTACAAGTCACTCATGGACGGCGGTCTGTTGAGTAAGGATTTAACATTCGATGTATTCAAGGATCGTGACAACCGTGCGGGAGGCTCTATCATCAGTTCGCAGAAGGTGGGTCCAAGCATAGCCGACGACATCAAGACATCGGCTGTTTGGTCGGTTGTATTGGCACTTATCGCCATTGGTCTTTATATCCTGATTCGGTTCCACAACATAGCATACTCCATCGGAGCCACCATCGCATTGATACTTGACACCTTCCTGATTATCGGTTGTTATTCGCTGTGTCACACATGGGCTCCCTTCTCACTCGAAATCGACCAGACTTTCATCGGAGCCATCCTGACCGCCATCGGTTACTCCATCAACGACAAGGTGGTCATCTTCGACCGAATCCGTGAGTTCTTCCACCTCTACCCGAAGCGCGACCGTCAGCAGTTGTTCAACGACTCCTTGAACACCACTCTGGCACGAACCATCAACACCTCGGTCTCCACACTTATCGTGTTGCTCTGCATCTTTATCCTCGGAGGCGACAGCATCCGTAGTTTCGCATTCGCAATGATTCTTGGTGTCATCTTCGGTACATGCTCATCATTATTCATTGCCGCACCCACGGCCTACCTCACAATGGGACGCAAAATCAAGGAAAACGGCAACCAGACAGAAGTTAAAGCCTAATTAATAATCAATATCAAGCGGAAAGCGTACTCACCTTTACTCGTTGAGTACGCTTTCACGTTTTTCCCTCTCCCCATCCATCATGAAAGCCATCACCCTCTTCGCCATCGCCCTCTTCACCCTCCTCGCACAACACATCCAAGCTGAACAACCTCCCATCACCCTCCTCTCTCCCGATGCCCGATACGAGTTCCAACTCACACTCGCCGATGGACAAATCCGCTACGCCTTGACATTCGACCACCACCCCGTCATCCTCCCCTCCCAATTGGGCATCGAGGCGGGAAGGCGTTGGAACGACAACCTCCAATGGGGAAAAATCAGCAAAAGCGAAACAGACACCCTTTGGCATCCCGTGTATGGCGAACGCAACACCATCCGCGACCATTATGCCAGCTGCGAAATAGAGTTGCGACAAGGCGAAACACGATTGATGATCGATGTCCGTGCCTACAACGAAGGAGTTGCCTTCCGCTACAGATTTCCAGGCAACAGCTATCTGCGCATTGATGCCGAACTGACAGAATTTACCATGCCAGAGCAAACCAAAGCATACTTCACACCATGGGCCCAAACAGCCTATCAACTCCTTCCATTGGCTAACTGGCCTTCAGAATCAGACCGTCCTCTTCTGCTTGAGCTACCCAACCACGATTATGCCAGCCTGACTGAAGCCGCTGTTTCCGACTATGTACGTACGAAATTCAGCCTCTCGCCAACCCATGCGAACACCATCTGCACATCCATGTATGGTCCTGTGGAAGACATTGCTCCCTTTGCCACTCCATGGCGCGTCATCATGTGTGGTCATCAGGCTACCGACATATTGCAGCACAACGACCTGTTGCTCAATCTGAATCCCCCCTGCAAAATTGAAGATACCTCATGGATAAAACCGGGGAAGGCTATGCGCGAAATATCGCTTGACACAGAAAAAGCCAAGTCACTGGTCGATTTCGCCGTGGAACACAACATCCAATACATTCATTTCGATGCCGGATGGTATGGAAACGAATACGACCGCACCTCCGATGCTACCACCGTCACTGTCGATCCCAAACGTAATCCACACCCCAATCCACTCAATCTTCCCGAAGCCATCGCCTATGCCAAATCAAAAGGAGTCGGTGTTTTCCTCTACGTCAATCAACGGGCACTTCAGCAACAACTCCATCAAATTCTCCCCCTCTACAAATCGTGGGGTGTCGCAGGCATCAAGTTCGGATTCGTCCAAGTAGGCTCTCACGCATGGACACGCTGGATGCATGAAGCTGTAAAAATGTGTGCCGACTATCAGCTCATGGTTGATATCCACGACGAATACCGTCCTACAGGATTCAGCCGCACTTACCCGAACCTGCTCACACAGGAAGGAATACGAGGCAACGAAGAGTTTCCTGATGCCACCCACAACGCCACACTGCCTTTCACTCGTTTCGTAGCTGGAGCAGCCGATTACACCATCTGCTATTATTCTCAAGACTTCAATCGCTTGGCCAATGGACTTCCCATCGACCCTGCCGAAACTCGTCGCATCCTCCGTACCACCCCAGCCCATCAGTTAGCATTGTCGGTGGTGTATTACAGTCCCCTACAGTTTGTTTACTGGTACGACAACCCTTCAAGATCACAAAACGAGCCAGAGATGAAATTCTTCGATGATGTCTATACCGTATGGGATGACACACGGATTCTCAATGGTGAAGTAGGCAAATACATCACCACAGCCCGTCGCCACGACAACGAATGGTTCATAGGTGCCATCACAGGCAACATCGGACGTCAGCACGACATCAACCTATCGTTCCTGCAACCCAGCATGAAGTACCAAGCTGAAATTTATACCGATGGAGACCCCTCCATACCCACGCGCACAAAAGTAAAAGTCGAAACCATGGAAGTTTCAAGCAAGAGCACTCTTCACTTCGAGTTGAAACCATCGGGAGGAGTAGCCATCCGGCTCACACCCATGAATGCCACATGCTCACGATAAGCAGTTTGAGCTTCTGAATCAAGGTTTAAGCAATAGCAAAAAAGTGACTTGTGAAGATTTGGTTCAGATTCTTGAGACAGCCAAAGCTGATGACACTGAGTATTACCACAAATTAGCCAAGTTGGTTTTTGATCATTACTAAGATTCCAACAATAAATTATAGAATTATGATACGGTTTGTTTTATTGTGTATGAGCATACTCGTTACGAATTGGATGTATGCCCAAAAGAAAGACATGGTGCTCATCGAGGCCGAAAGTTTTCAGGACGTGGGTGGATGGGCAATCGACCAACAATTTATGGACCAGATGGGATCGCCCTTCCTACTGGCTCACGGCATAGGTACACCAGTGAAGAATGCCTCTACCGAGGTAACACTTCCCAAGGGTGGTGAATGGCATGTATTTGCGCGCACATGGAACTGGTGCGCACCTTGGAAAGTGGAAGAATGCCCAGGACGTTTCAAGATTCTGGTAAACGGCCAAGAACTAACCAATGAACTGGGTACAGGTAAGGAATGGGGTTGGGAATATGCCGGAAGCGCCAAACTTACTGGCAAGACAGCCAAACTCGAACTCGCCGACCTCACAGGCTTTGAAGGACGTTGCGATGCCGTGGTGTTTGCCCGCAGTCACGATGTGAAACTGCCCAACACCAAATATGACCTGCCAGAATTTCGTAGGAAGATGCTCAATCTGCATGCCAAGCCTGAAACAAAGTCAGGCTTCGACCTCATTGTTGTAGGTGGCGGAACCGCTGGCATCTGTGCAGCCTTACAGGCTGCCCGACAAGGTGTCAAAGTGGCACTCGTCAACAATCGGCCAGTACCTGGTGGCAACAACAGTACAGAGATCCACGTAGTGGCCAGCGGTTCCTTGAACGTAGCTCCATACACCCAATTAGGCAATGTCATGAGCGAAATTCGAAACGTGTATGAAAAGGAACAAATGGTCATCGATTTGCTTCACAATGAGCCTACCCTCACTTACTATCCCAATATGCATGTTACCAAAGCCCATGTTTCCGATGGACACATCACCTCGGTAGTTGCAAAACACATCATCGACTCACACGAAATCGAACTCGTAGGCACACTCTTTGCCGATTGTACTGGTGATGGCAATCTGGGATATCTGGCAGGAGCCGATTTCCGCATGGGGCGCGAGAAACGTAGCGAAACCCGCGAAACACTTGCTCCAGACCGTCCTGACAATATGGTATTGGGAGCAACCATTTCGTGGAGTAGCACAGTAGAAGAGAACGAAGTGAAGTTTCCAATATGCAATTGGGCAATCCAAGTAGATGAGGACTCAAGTGAAAAAGCCACATCGGGCAGCAACTGGTGGGAAAGCGGATTCTACCATGACCAAGTGGGCGAAGCGGAATATATCCGCGACTACCTGTTCCGTGCCATCTATGGCAACTGGTCGTTTCTCAAGAACAAGAGCAAACAACGTGCCGACTACGCAAAACGCCATCTTTCGCGCATGACCTACGTGGCTGGCAAACGGGAATCCCGTCGGCTCATGGGCGATGTGTTCTTCGTGCAGCAAGACATAGAAAAAGAATATGTGAAATACGACGACGCATTGGTCATCGGGACCTATTCCATCGACCAACATTTCCCTACGCCCAAAAACACCTTCTACTTTCCAGGTGAAGAGTTCCAATCTACCATGCGCCACTATTTCAACGATCTGGGCGTAGGTCGCAAATATCTGCGTGACGACCAAGTGCCACCTCCCTATCGCCTTCCCTACCGCTGTTTGTATTCAGCCAACATCGACAACATGTTCATGGCTGGACGTTGCATCAGCGTATCTCACATCGCCCTTTCATCCACCCGTGTGGCAAATTTCGGAGGCATGACAGGCGAGGTGGTGGGCCAAGCTGCTGCCATCTGCAAACGACATGAATGTTTGCCTCGTGCTGTCTATGCCGAACACTTGAGCGAACTGCTTGAAGCATTCAGATGAAACAACAAGCTCCAGTGGCATCACACCACTGGGGCTTGTTGCACTTTTATGCAGTGGAATTACGGTTGTGGCACTAACCGCACGCGGAACACATATTCCTGATTGGCTGAAAGTTGTGTGTCAAACCCAACAGCCGTCGCATCAGACGTCTCGTAATCGTTATTGGCTTTGCAAGGCCATGTGGAAGTTCTAACCTTCAAGGGAGCCTCTATTTCTATAGCCAACCGCTTGCCACTGCGTTCAAGGAGTATGCAACTGTCCGACTCTACGCTCACCTTCGTGTCCTTCGTAGTGAGCATGGTCCATCTCATGGGTAGGCTCTTGGTGGTCTTCAGTGTGTCGCACACTTCAAGCACACGCTCGTTGGTGAGGCAAATGCGGCGGGCCACCCGCTCCACATTGTGGAACATAGGTGTCAGGTCAATTACCGCACCCCGCCGGTCGCCCTCATCGAAGGTCTGGGTAAGCGGAGCGTAGGCAGAGGCAATGAATTGCTCGTTGTTGAGCATGATGGTGTTGTGGAACTTATTGCCATAGCTAAGCAGTTTCCAGCGTTCGCCCTGCTCACTGCCATCCCAAAGATTCACGTTCTTCGATTCGATGCTGTAATAGTCCTCGCTACCTTGGTCGATGGCCCAGCGCACACCATCCACCTCGAACACAAACGATCCCTCATCCATGTGGGCGTGACCCACACTCGGGCTGCCACCTTTCACTCCGAAGAAGGCAGCGCTGGGGTCGTTGCAAGCCGACCGGGTGACATAGAGCGGCGTGAGGCCCTGACAAGTCCAGGTAAGCGTAGTGGGTGCCTTGATGTCGGCAATCTTCAGGTCCTTGGTGAAAATCAATGCCAAGGGAAGCATGCGGTGGCAAATCATGTCGGGGTGTTGCCTGATGAGTTTCATGGGTTCCCAAAGCAGGGAGGCATCGTTCAGTGCCCCAGCAAAATAGAAGATAGCGGGGTCGAAGATAGTCTGCGGTGTCTCGCGTATACCGATGTCGTAGCAGTGGGTGAACCTGATTTCGGGATGGATGGAGATGTGCATGGATCCGCAGGCAGGAGCATCGTGGAAGTTGTAAAAACTGCCGGTGGGCGAAATCATGTTCTGGTAGAAGTAGGCCGACTTCAGGAAAGGCTCCGTTTCGTAGGGTTCCATGCCCACCATTCGCAAAGCAGCGTTGCACATGCCATTCACGCCCGTGCCATAGTGCCAGTAGATGAAACTCTCGGGATAGCCACCGTCAGGCCCATAAGCATCCACAGGCCGTTTGATGCTCTCGTAGTATTTGTCGATGAGCCGTTGCGCCTTTTCCGGCTTCTTGTCGTAGAGAGCCAGAGCGCTCATCACCATGCCCGTGTTGCACACCTGAGTCCAGTTGTTCTTGTCGTTGTACCACCAAGTGTATCCACCACCCGATAGCGCCTCGTCCCAAGCCTTCGTCTCGATGGCCTGCTCCACCTGCCGTTTGGTCTGTTCGGGCAGCTTGTCGTAGAGCCAGTCGTAACCGATGGCCATGGCAATGGTCATCTCGCTCACGTCGAGGAAGTGCGAGGGGTTCCAAGTCTCGAATGCCGAGGCCTTCTCCAACCGCTTCACCGTGGCATCGAGATACTTTTGCTCGTGTGTCATGCGGTAGGCGTAAGCCAAGGCAAACACTTCCTTGATGTAGCATTGCGACACGCTCAGCAGCCGCTTTCCCTCCATGACATAGCGTGCAGGCTCCTTGGTCAGAGCCTCTTCGGCAAGGGCGAAAATGTTCTCCTCCACAATGCGGAGTTCCTCCGACTGTTTCAGGTTGTCCCTGATTTTCTGTTCCTCTCCGGCGGCAAGTAGCAGGCAAGGATGGGTCACTTTCTCTTTGGTCACCAACGGACCACTCTGTTTTGCCCCTCCACACGAAAAGAGCAAGAAAACCAGCACCAGCAATGCTGGCAAACGATTGGATAAGTGAAATGAATGTTTCATGATATTGAAATTTTAACTTGTTAAAATCCGGATGTAAAGTAAACGTTTTTTGCTTATCTCCATCCTATTTTCGATAGAAATTTGCACAAGGATGACTGATGTTGCCATTTTTCAGTCCTCAGTTTCCAGATTCCAAGCTCCCTCCCTCTTCAGGGAGGGGGGGGGAGACTCCTCTGCTCCCTTCCCTTCAGGAGAGGTTTCTGTCCCCCCCCGATAATGGGGGAACCGAAGGGGGTGCAAAGACCATTGAGGAACCGAAGGGGGGATGCAAAGATCATTGAGCCGGGAGAGGCTCATTTCAGCAGCAGCGTCGACATCACCGGGCAGTGGTCTGAGATGTAGCCATTGTCTGGTTTGTCGGCAATCACGCGGTATTTCAATGCCTGGAAGTTGGGTGAAGTGAAAATATAGTCAATCAGGGAACGTTTCTCGATGGGGCGACGTCCGAAGTCGTGGAAGCTCCACGAAGGGCCATATTTCACGGGCGATGTTTGGGCCGTGTATTGCAGGTCGCTACCGATGAGAATCTGGATGGGCTCGGAGTCTGGATTGCTGTTGAAATCGCCAGTGAGCACTGCGGGCATGCCGTTGGCAATGGTCTTCATCCTCTCCACGAGCAACTTGGCTCCTTCGCTGCGAGCCACCTGGCCGATATGGTCCAGATGGGTGTTGAGTGCGAAGAACTGCTTGCCACTGTCCTTGTCCTTTAGGATGGCCCATGTGGCTACACGCGGACAAGCTGCGTCCCATCCCTTAGGACCGATGTTGTCTGGATTCTCACTGAGGGCAAAGTCTCCGTTGTCGATCAATTCGAAACGGTTGGTCTTATAGAACAGCGCACAGCGTTCTCCTTTTTCTTTTCCGTCCTCGCGACCTACACCCAAGGCGGTGTAGTCGGCAAGTACCTTCTTGAGGTCGGCAAACTGGATGGGCAGCACCTCTTGGGTGCCAATCACATCGGGCTCATAATAGCGTACCATGGCCGACACGTTATCTACCCTGTAGGGCCAACTGTTCAAACTGTCACTCGGGGTGTTGAGTCGGATGTTGAACGTCATCACATCGATGCGGGTATCCTGCTCCGGGCGACAAGCCGTAGTCAGCATCATTGCTGCTACCATCATCACATACATTGATTTTGATTTCATAATCATAAAGATAAGTTTTCTCTTGTGCAAAGGTAAGGAAAAGAATTTGTTTTCCCCGATATGCAGTTGTTTTTCCGTAAATAATGGTCGAATATTGCAGCTTATCGGGAGTAAATCCATATCTTTGCAACATAATCGACACGTAGGTAAAAAATAAATCGCCCCTCAAAAAAGATGAACATCCACCTGACGACATTACACAACGCCATCATGGGCAACAATATAGGTTATCATCTGCTGGCCATTGCCACCATGGTGGTATGGGGTTCAACTTTTGCCTCAACCAAGACCTTGATACTCCACGGACTTGCCCCCTCGCAGATATTCTTCCTGCGCTTTTCCTTGGCTTGGTTGTGTATGTCGCTGTTCACGCACGAGTCGTTGTGGGCTCACAACGTGAAGGACGAGATGCGTTGCGCCGGTCTGGGCATCAGCGGAGGCAGTCTTTACTTCCTTACGGAAAACACGGCACTATCCATTGACCTTACTTCCAACGTGTCGCTAATCGTCTGCATAGCGCCTTTGCTCACCACCTTGCTGGTGTATTTGGTGCATCGCGAGAAAGTGTTTTCACGTTGGGTGGTCGCAGGAACGGTGGTCGCAATAATAGGTGTGACATTGGTAGTGTTCAATGGAAGTTTCATATTGAAGATCAGTCCAGTGGGTGCATTGCTTGCCTTCTCGGCCGCCCTGACTTGGGCGGTCTATAGCTTGCAGATACAAGTGTTGGAGAAAGCTTATTCCATCGCATTCATCACCCGAAAGGTGTTTTTCTATGGCGTGGTCACCATCCTGCCAGTCATTGCTTTCGAACCCCATGGCATCGACTGGCCAGTGTTGCTGCAAGTGCAAGTATGGGGCAATTTGTTGTTTCTCGGAGTGGTGGCATCCATGGTGTGTTTCTTGACGTGGAACATCTGCCTCAAGCATCTCGGCACCGTGTTGTGTTCCAACTACATTTATCTCAGCCCCTTGATAGCGTTTGTCTTTGCCGTTGTCATTTTGCATGAGCATATCACTTGGATATCGCTGTTGGGCTGTGCAATGATACTCAGTGGCCTATATTTCACCGATAAAAAATAGAGATGCTTATGAAAAAACATGTCATGCTTTGCTTGCTGGTTGCACTTCTTGCCGCTTGCAGCCAACGGTCTGAACCCATCAGCGATGGTTACACCGCGTTTCGGACGGAGAAATTCCGTACACCCGACAACACTTTCCGCTCCATTCCTTTCTATTCGCTCAACGACAGTCTGACGGCTGAAGAACTCGACCGCCAGCTTCAGTTGATGAAAGAAGGAGGTTTCGGAGGGTCGTTCCTGCACAGCCGTATTGGCCTGCTGACTCCATATCTGAGCGATTATTGGTTCGACATGATGACCGCAGGACTCCAGTCGAGTCAACGGTTGGGCTTGGAAGTCTGGTTCTATGATGAAGACAAGTGGCCCAGCGGATTTGCGGGAGGAATAGTGCCACGTCAGAACGACGATTTCAGGGCACGCTGGCTCATCCGTACCCCCAAGGACACACGTTTGGATGCACTCGACAAGGTGTTGTTCGAGGACGAGAAGTACCTTTATGTCAGTCAAATCGATCGGATGGGGCAGTCGTGGTACAATGGTGCCTCTTGGGTTGACCTAATGAATCCTGCCATGGTGAAGGCTTTCATCGAATGTAGTTACCAGCCATACGTTGATCGTTATGCCCATCAGCCACAGGCCCTTGGCATTTTTACCGATGAGCCCCAGGTGTCGGCCATGCGTCCGTTGCCCGAAGCGCAGGGATCCGTGAGCTATTCGCCCTTGATGGAACAGGCTTTCAAGCAGTTGTGGGGTTATGACCTTAACCCTGTGTTACCTTCGTTGTTTGAGGAAATAGGCAATTGGCGGCAGGTTCGTTTGCATTATTATCGCACAGTGGCTTATTGCATGGAGCAGGCTTTCAGCAAGCAGATAGGGAATTATTGCGAAGCTAACGGATTTGCCTGGACTGGGCATTATAATGCCGAGCAAGACCCTACGGGCAACATGAAAAATGAGGGAAACCTAATGCAGCAGTTGCGCCACATGCAGCAACCTGGTGTCGATGCTTTGGGGTTGCGTTTCCAGCCGCTCCACAATGGCAAGGTCATGACTTCAGTGGCCAACCAATATGGACGCAAACGTCGTTTAGTTGAGATTTTTGGCATATCGGGTCATAACATGTCGTTTGAGGACAGAATGTGGATAACGGCTTGGCACACCAATGTAGGTGTGAATCTCATGTGCCCTCACCTGTCGCTCTACAGTATGAAGGGAGAGCGTAAACGCGACTTCCCGCCCACGATCAACTACCAACAGCCATATTGGTCGCAGAACAAGTTGTTCGAGGATTTCTCGGCGCGCTTGTGCTATTTTGCCACTTGCGGTTCTTCGGTACCGGAGGTTTGCATCCTCACCACATTGGAGTCCGACTATTTGGTGCAGACTTCCTCCGAAAGCGATGGGAAATACGACAGACAACTTGAGAACCTGATGCAGCAAATGGCCGCAGCACATGTCAATTTCGACTTGGGTGACGAACAGATCATGTCGGAGATAGCTCGTGTTGCCGATGGACGTTTGCAGATTGGTGCCATGGCCTATCCTGTGGTGGTGGTTCCTCCCATGCTCACCATCCGCCCCACTACGCTCCAACTTCTCTGCAACTTGGCAAAGGCAGGTGGAAAGGTGGTTGTTTGTGGCGAATATCCCAAATTCGTGGAAGGGGAGGAAAATGGTGACGCAATCCATGAGTTGCAGCAAAATTCTGTCTTGGCCTCGACTGACGCTTTTGCGGACGTTCTCCAACAAAATCTGAAGCGGCAGTTCTCCCTCATGGGCAATCAGACCGATAAAATATGGACACACCTGCGGACAAACGACAATGGACTGACCTTACAACTGTCCAACACCTCACGCATCGACTCCTGCCATGTCAGCATCCGATTTGCCAACGAACGACATCTTGCCTTGCTGAATCCAATCAACGGCGAGTGCTTGCGGATGCAACCCGATGCCGAGGGCTATTATGCCCTTGAATTTGCGCCTGCCCAGTCATGGGTAGTCTTCAATGCTGACACGCAACCATGCTATGATGGGGCTTATCAGCCTGCACAACGTCTGTCGCCTATCGCCACCATTCCCAACCAATGGAAAGGACGCAGGCTCGACCCCAATGCCTTACCTCTCGACTTTGCGGAGTGGTCCACCGATGGAGGCGCTACGTGGAATCCTGCCGAGCCACCTTTGGCCATCTGGACACGTTTCGCACATAGCGAGGAGAAATACAATGGCCCGATGCTACTACGCTATCGTTTCAAGGTGGATGCTCCTGTCGCATCGTGCAGGCTGGCTGTGGAACAGCCACAGATGTATCAGTCGATAAGTGTCAACGGACAGCCAGTACGCTTCGACACCAACGACTATTACATCGATACTATCATCCGTTCTACCGACATCCATTCGCTGTTGCGGCAAGGCGATAACGAAGTTGTTCTTTCGCTGTCGTTTGTCAGTGCCATTCCTGCCAGTGTCAATGCCGTGGAGCGTTATGGCACGGAAATAGAAACCATCTACTTGGAAGGCGATTTTGGCGTGAAAGGATTGCTTGCCGCCGAACAACCTACCGAGACCTGGCTCAGCCAGGTGAAGCAGCTCCAGCCTCGCCCCATGCCTACACGCTTCATCCACAATTCGTTCGCTCTTGTTGCCGAACAGTCCGACTTCTCGGGGAGCCTCACCACTTGTGGCTATCCTTTCTATGCCGGACGCTTTGAACTTGGCACCTCCTTCCATTTGGGCGCGAAGGACGGTTCACGCCGTTATTACCTCCTGTTCCCGGCTTTTGAATCTACCCTTATCAATGTGTCGCTCAATGGGGTGGCATTGCCAACCCTTTTCTGCAGTCCATGGAGACTCGATGTGACCGATGCCTTGAAGCAGGGCGACAATCAGATACGTGTTGTCCTCACCAATGGCTTGCGCAACCTGATGGGGCCTTATCACAATGTGGGTGGAGAGTTTTCGGCCGTAGGTCCTGCCACCTTCACTGGTGCCGACTCATGGCCCAATATTGCTCCGGGCGACAACGATTGGTATGACCTTCGAAAATCTGGAAGCTGTAAGATTTGGCGCGACGATTATTTCTCCATCCAGTTTGGTTTGCTGGGCGATGTGGAGATAGCCGTGGCTGAGGAATAGAAAACAACTTACGTTGAAGGGCTTCGTGTTGCGTGTTGTGCAATGCGAAGCCCTTCAACGTTTCTACGGTCGGTCATTTCCTGACCGAGCTTAGCCTGTGCGAATCAATAGCCGAAGATATCCTCTAAGGTGACTTCTTCTACAGGACCCAGTGTCGAGAGGTATTTTGTGTCTAAGTCCTTGATGTCTCCCAAGATGGCGTAGGTGTAACAACGATCCTTGACCCACTGTTGTTGGGTGGCTACGACATCCTTCAGGGTCATCGACTGCACTTTGTCGAACATTTGTTTGTCGAGTGGTTCTGTCAAGCCTAAGCGGCGGCATCTGCAGTAGCTGCTGAGTACATCGATGCCATTGGTGCGTGTTGTGCGCAAACGGCTGATCAAGGCATCCTTTGCCACTTGGAAGGCTGCTTCTGATTCAGGCATTCGGTTGATGATTTCGTCGAAGGCTTCTATGGCTGTCTGCATCTTATCGTTCTGTGTGGCGATGAAAGCCAAGTAGCAATAGGTGGCGTCGGAGTAAGATGGTGACACCAGCTGTGTCCATGCGCTATAAGCCAGTCCGCGGGCTTCGCGCATCTCCTGGAAGACGATGGCGTTCATGCCTCCTCCGAAATATTCGTTGTAGAGGTTGATGTCAGCGGCGGCGGTAGCATTGAACGTTTCGCCACGGTTGCTGTATTGGTAGTAGTAGATCTGCTTGGCATCGTACTGTGCCATGACCACTTTGCTCGTGGGCGTTGGCTGTTGTGGGGTGAACACCTCGGGTAGCGGTGTTGCTCCATCGGTGTAGGTATGGCAGGCCAGCAAGATGTGCTTGAGTTTATCTGCTTTCTCCGGACCGTAATATCGCACTTCATGCCCCTTGGCAAACACTTCGCGCACTTTCGAGAGCAACGCATCGGAAGAGAGCTCGGCAAGTGCTTCGTTGGTGAGGGTGGTCTTCTGCAAGAACTCGGGACCGTTGATGACGTAACGCTGCAAGGCGGAGCTGCACGAACGCTGGCTCTTCTTGCTGTCGGCGCGGGCCTTCTGTAAGTCCATCTTCACGTTGGCCAGGATGCGCTCGTCTGGTATGGCGTTCAGAATCAGGTTTTCCACGATGCACACTGCCTCCTGCATATTTTCGCTGAGTCCGCTGATGTACAAGCCAGTCTGGTTCGCACTGGCACTGACGCGGAATGAGCAGGCCAGGGCATACATTCGGGAAGCAATCTGTTCGGCGGTCATCTCGGGTGTGCCGAGATAGCTGAGGTAAGTGCATGCGGCCGAAAGGGCAGGGTCGCTCTCCGTGCCGGTGTTGAATACGAAGCTGAGATTGAAGATGTCGTTGGTGACATTTTCCTTATAGAGCACGTTTAAGCCCTTGGCCAACTCGAATTGCGACATATCCTTGCTGAAATCCACGAAAGCAGGTTCTATTGGTTTCACTTGGGTTGCCTGAATCTCCGTCAGGAAGGTGCTTTGCTTGTCGCGGTTGGTAGCGATGGGTGTTATTTTTGGTGCGGAAATCTTTTGGATGTTCTTGTCCTCGCCCATTCGTTTATACACAATGACGTAGGCATTGTCTTGCAGGTATTCGTTGGCAAAGGCCACTACATCCTGCTTGGTCACGGCCGACAGCTGTTCCAGCTCACGGCTGGCATCTTTCCAGTCGATGCCGTTAATGAAGGCATCGACATACATCCGTGCACGTGCGCTGTTGCTTTCCAATTGCTGCATCAGCGAGAGCTTGATGTTGTTGATGGTAGCAGGAATTAGTATTTCGTCAAAGTCGCCAGCGCGCAGTTTTGCGATTTCCTCGAGAGTGATGTCGCGTACTTCGTCCAGTGTCTGGCCTTCCTTCGGACGACCCATGGCGATGAATTGGCTATAGTCTGGTTGGCTGGAGTAGCTTGCCATCAGACTGAGCACCTTTTGTTGTTGGATGACGTCTAAGTCGATAAGGCCAGCCGAACCGTTGTTGAGCACGGCTTGTGCGATGCTTGCAACAGCCGAGGTCTTCAGGTCGGACGCTCCGGGCAATCGCCACGCCATGGCCATGTTCTCGGCCTCCATTCCATATACTTCCTTGACGATGGGAGTAGTGATGGGAGTTTCCGGCTCAAACTGCAGGGTGGGCACGGAGGGGTTGGGTTGCCAGTCGCCGAAATATTTTTCGATAGAGGCTACCATCTCATCCGGGTCAAAGTCGCCCGAAAGGCAGATGCGGATGTTGTTGGGCACGTAGTAGGTGGCGTAGTAGTTCTTCACATTGGTGATCGACGGATTCTTCAGGTGTTCCTGTGTGCCGAGGGTGGTCTGCTTGCCATAGGGATGGTGGGGGAACATCGCTTTGTCGAGTGCTTCCCACACTTTGCGGCTGTCCTGGGTGAGGCTCATGTTCTTCTCTTCGTAGATGGTCTCCAGTTCGGTGTGGAAGCCGCGGATCACATTGTGGCGGAAGCGGTCGGCCTGGATGCGTGCCCAGTTGTCGATCTGGTTGGAGGGGATGTCCTCGGTATAGACTGTTTCGTCCGACGATGTCCAGGCGTTTGTCCCATCGGCGCCAATCATCGCCATGAGCTTGTCGTACTCGTTGGGGATGGCCAGTTTGGAGGCTTCGAAACTGATGGAGTCGATGCGGTGGTAGATGGCTTGGCGTTCCGTCTCATCGGTGGTTTGCCGATACACTTCGAAGAGTTGTTCTATCTCATCGAGCATGGGTTTCTCAGCAGCATAGTCGGTGGTGCCAAACTGCTGGCTACCCTTGAACATGAGATGTTCGAAATAGTGTGCCAGACCAGTCGTTTCAGATGGGTCGTTCTTGCTGCCCACCTTTACGGCAATGTAGGTTTGGATGCGGGGTTGCTCCTTGTTCACTGTCATATATACCTGCAGGCCATTGCTGAGGGTGTAGATCTGGGTGTTGAGGGGGTCGCCGCTGAAGGTTTCATAACGGTTGCAGGCTGCTGTGGCGAGCAACAAGAGGGTGGCAAATAGCCAGATGACAGATTTTCTCATTTGGATGTGTGTGATGTTGTACGTGGAATTTTGATGGGAAGTGTACGACCAGTCTGGATGATGGGACGACCAGGTTGGAGGGTGTTGTGCCATCGAAACGGCAAAGGAGGCAATCGGATTGCCCCCTCTGCTGTTCGTGTGGTGTGTTGTGGATTAGTCTGCCAGCAACAGTTTCATCATCGTGACAGCCGACTTGGTGACGGGGCTGCCAGGACCGAAGATGGCAGCTACGCCTGCCTTGTAGAGGAAGTCGTAGTCCTGTGCGGGGATGACGCCTCCGGCGATGACCATGATGTCATCGCGACCCAATCGCTTCAGTTCGTTGATGATCTGCGGAATGAGGGTCTTGTGGCCGGCTGCCAGTGAGCTGACGCCTACGATATCGACGTCGTTTTCTACGGCCTGACGAGCCGATTCGGCTGGTGTCTGGAACAGCGGACCCATGTCCACGTCGAAGCCGCAGTCGGCGTAGCCTGTGGCAACCACCTTGGCACCGCGGTCGTGGCCGTCCTGACCCATTTTTGCTATCATGATACGTGGACGACGTCCGTTCTTTTTCGCAAATTCTTCGGTGAGTTCGCAAGCCTTTGCGAAGTCATCGTCTTTCTTACTTTCTGCTGAGTACACGCCTGAAATGGTTCTGATGATTGCTTTATAACGTCCTACCACTGCCTCGCATGCGTCGGAGATTTCGCCCAACGTGCAACGCAGGCCTGCGGCCTTCACTGCGAGGTCGAGCAGGTTGTCAGCGCTCTTCTTTCCGTCCTTGAATTCCTGTACGCACCGGGTGATTTCGGCCAGGGCTGCCTTGCAGGCGGCCTCGTCGCGGTTGGCGCGGACTTTTGCAAGCGACTCTTCCTGCTGCATGCGTACGGCGGTGTTGTCGATTTCGAGAATGTCGATGGGATCCTCATGGTCGAGGCGATACTTGTTGGTTCCCACGATGGTCTGCTGGCCGGAGTCGATGCGGGCCTGTGTGCGTGCGGCTGCTTCTTCGATGCGCATCTTGGGCAAGCCAGTCTCGATGGCCTTGGCCATGCCGCCCAGTTTCTCGATTTCCTGGATGTGAGCCCAGGCCTTCTCTACGAGTTCGTTGGTGAGGGTTTCCACATAGTAGGAGCCAGCCCATGGGTCTATCTGCTTGCACACCTGAGTTTCGTTCTGGATGAAAATCTGGGTGTTGCGGGCAATGCGTGCGGAGAAGTCGGTCGGCAAGGCGATGGCCTCGTCAAGTGCGTTGGTGTGGAGCGACTGGGTGTGGCCCAATACGGCAGCCATGGCCTCGATGCAGGTACGGCCCACGTTGTTGTAGGGATCCTGCTCGGTGAGCGACCAGCCTGACGTCTGTGAGTGGGTGCGCAGTGCCATCGACTTAGGGTTCTTGGCACCGAAGCTCTTCACGATCTTTGCCCACAACAGACGACCGGCACGCATCTTGGCAATCTCCA
>DCGR01000009.1 GCA_002315285.1 Bacteroides sp. UBA1773
TTTCCAACGGAATTAGTACAACAGCTTCTTAGTGTATTGGCACACGTAGAATTTTATCGGAGAGGGCATTTCGGTAACTTTTTTGAAAAATGTGCCAAAATCTTGGCACACGCTGTCACACGTGTGCCAAATCGTGTGCCAAATCGGCTCAAATTTGACAATATCCCAAACAAATATTAGCAAACGGAAACAAACGGAATAAGGTTTGCAATTACCTTAATTTCAGTTTGTTTCCGTTAGATTCCGTTGATTTCAGTACCTTTTTGAGTACCAATATCTACTTTCCGATGCAGAAATGTGAGAAGATGTTTTGTAGCACATCATCGGTCGTAACTTCACCTACAATGTCGCTGAGGTGGAAAATACATTGGCGAAGGTCTTCACACACGAAATCACCACTAAGTTGCCTGTCGATTCCTTCTTGTACCCGCTGAATGGACGCGAGGGCATGGGAGAGGGCTTCATAGTGGCGTTGGTTGGTGACGACTACTTCGTTGGATGAAGGTATGTGGCGCGATACTTCGTGTAGGAGCATGGCTTGGAGCTGGTGCAGCCCATAGCCTTGCTTGGCGGAAATCCTTACCAAAAGTCCTTCGTTGCATGGGTTGTTGCAGGATGGCAGGTCGGATTTGTTGATTACGCGGATGAGCGTCTTGCCGTGTGATGCGCGGACAATTCGGTCGGCCGTGTCGTTGTTGAGGGGCTGACTGCCATCGATGACCCACAGCACTATTTGTGCACGTTCCAATTGGTGGAAAGTCCGCTCAATGCCCAAATGCTCAATGGCGTCGGTGGCTTTGCGGATGCCTGCCGTATCGATGAAGCGGAACAATATACCATTGAGGGTCATGGTGTCTTCCACCACGTCGCGGGTGGTGCCAGGGATGTCGCTTACGATGGCTTTCTCGTCGTTGAGGAGTACGTTGAGGAGGGTCGATTTTCCTGCATTGGTGTCACCTACGATGGCCACGGGAATGCCTTGCCTGATGGCATTGCCTGTTTGGAACGATTCCACCAAGCGTGTCATCACGTGTTGTATGGTGTCGGCTAGTTGGCGCAACTGGCTTCTGTCGGCAAACTCCACATCCTCGTGGTCGCTGAAGTCGAGTTCGAGTTCTAGTAGCGAAGTGAGCTGGAGTAACTGGTTGCGCAGTTCCGACAATTGCTTGCTGAACCCTCCCC
Organism: Bacteroides sp. UBA1773; assembly: GCA_002315285.1. Taxonomy (GTDB): domain Bacteria; phylum Bacteroidota; class Bacteroidia; order Bacteroidales; family Bacteroidaceae; genus DCGR01. The sequence continues at coordinate 1,183 of DCGR01000009.1, forward strand.
GCATCTGGTTCATGGCCAGCCGGTGTGAGGCTTTGCTTTGTGATGCTATGAGGTCGGCCACCGCCTCTGCTTGGCTAAGGTCCATTTTCCCGTGGAGGAATGCCCGCATGGTGAACTCGCCGGGGTTCGCACTGCGGCATCCGATCTGGAAGAGCCGTTGCAGTACATGCTGCAGGATGTATTGCGAGCCGTGGCACGAAAGCTCTACGCTGTCTTCGCCTGTGTAGGAATGTGGCGCGTGATAGACAGAGGCCATGACCTCATCGAGCACTTCACCCGTGGGGGTGAGCACATGACAATACCGAAGCGAGTAGGGAGGGCATGAAGTGATGTCGCGGTCGAGGATGGATGAAGTCGCCGACAGGGCATCGGGACCGCTGACGCGCACAATGCCGATGGCACCTCCCGGTGCAGTGGCTATGGCGCAGATGGTGTCGGTAGTGGTCATAAGCGCTCGAGAACTCGGACTATGAGGTTGTCGATGTCGTTCTTGTAGCCTGTAAGGGCTGTCTCGGCCACACGGTTGGCTACCACAAAGCAACAGGTGACAGCACGATGGCCCATGAGCGACGAGAGCCCTGCCACGGCCGAACTCTCCATTTCGTAGTTCATGATGCGCATGCCTTGGTAGGTGAATGATTCAATCTTCCTATTCTGGTCGGGGTCGGCCAACTCGATCCGTAGCTTTCGGCCTTGCGGCCCATAGAAGCCACATGAGGCGATGGTGATTCCCCGGACCATGTTATCGCCAGCAATGCGTTCCATGAGTTGGGTGTCGGCATTGGCTACGTAGGGATGTGCCATGCCGATGTGACCTGTCCATCCCATGTGATGGAGGAAAGCCTGTTCCAGTTCCAGGTCGCATACGCGATTGCGCTGTGCGTAGAAGTTGAGTACTCCATCGAAACCGATGGACTTGACGGAGCAGACAAACGAGCCTACAGGCACATTGGGCTGCAGTCCACCGCAGGTGCCCACGCGCACGATGTCGAGCGGTGTCGTGTGCTCCTTTACCAACCTGGTGCGGAAATCGATGTTTGCCAAGGCATCCAACTCATTGAGCACGATGTCCACATTGTCGCATCCAATCCCAGTGGACACTACGCTGATGCGTTTTCCTTGGAACGAACCTGTGATGGTGTGGAATTCGCGGTTTGCGATGTCGCATTCGATGGTGTCGAAATGCGATGCCACCATCGGTACTCGTCCGATGTCGCCCACAAGCATGATTTTGTGGGCAATCTGCTCGGGACGTAGGTGCAGGTGGAAACATGATCCGTCGCCGTTGATGATGAGTTGTGACTCTGGAATATACGGGGTTGTGGACATATTACTGGGTGTTTGTCGGTCGGGTGGAGGAATCATTGGGCCATCTCTTCGTTGCGCACCTTGGCTGTCAATTCGTTGATGGCTTGCTGAAGTTTGAGCAGGGTCTGTTCCAAGGTGAGAATCTCGTTGGCCAAGGATGTCTTGTCATTGGCTGTCATGTAGGCATCGCGTTTCTGCTCAAGCTCGAGTTCCGTCTTGCGTAGTTGGTCGGTGTCTTGCCTCAATGTTGTAAAGCTGACGGCTGCTTGTCGCGACTTGAAGTCGCTGAGCGTGTAGTAGGTTCTGTTGTCATCGATGACAAACACGAAGTCGTGTCTCTCGGCTTTTTCTTCCTTCCCCTTCATGAGGATTGCCAGTTGCTTCTTCAGTAGCTGTACACGGTTGGTGTCGCTCCAGGTCTTGTTGATACTTGAGAGTGATGCCACTTGTGTCATGAGTTCTTCATCGGTGGTGTCGAAGTCGTAGGTCACTTTGGAAGGATTGGGCTCATAGATGTAGATGCACACTTTGCCGGCGGGTTGCCGGCGGTCGGAAGCGAACCATCCTATGTTGTTGAATTCATCGATGGCGAGCATGAAATCGTTGTCGGGCGAGTTGAAAGGCATGCCGATGTTGCTTGGCTTCAGGAAGGTGTTATTCTCAGCATCATAACGGGTCACGAAAATGTCATAGCCTCCGAGCGACTCCTCCCCATCGGAAGCGAAATAGAGTGTTTGGCCATCACCCATCATGAAAGGATTGTTGATGTTGGCGGAATCGTTCAGTCCGTTGAGTTGTTCGGGCTGGCTCCATCCTTCAAGCAGACGTGTCGCTCCAAAGAGTCTTAATTTGCCGTTGTGGTTGTCGCAATGGAATGTCCGGTTGCCCATCTCGTTGCAATAGGAGGTGCCGGCTTTGTCGGGATCTTGGAAGATGCGGCCGGATTCCCGACTGAGCTTGTAGGCTGCGAGGAAATTCTGCTTATCGACCACCAAGCTGTCGATGACTGTGATGCGTTCCACTGCCTTAATCATGAGCGAGCCTTGTCGGAGTCGTTCCATTTCGGCCTCGGCTTGTTCGGTGTCGCGTTTCTTCTTTGTAAGCCATCCTATGTGACTCTCATAGTTTTCCACTGCTTCGTCGAATCGGTATTGGTCGAACCTCAGTTTGCCGAGGTATCGGAACGCATTGATGACATCTCGCTTCACTGCTTTTTCAAGATAAGGCTCGGATGCTTCTTTCTCGTCTGTCTCGTAGAGGCAGGCACCATACCAGAAGTTGTAGGTGGCATTGTTGGGGGCTTGCCGCACCAGTTTCTGGAATATGGGTTTCGCATTCTCAAATTCCCCATCGTTGAACCATTTCTGTGCCTGTGCTAAAGTCTGGCTGTTGGCGGATGCACACACGGCAAAGAGCATGAACGTGATGGCTCCTTTCCGAAACAAGGCTTTGGCAAATATGTTTGTTCCTGTCGATTCCATTGTGTCTGATTTTGTTTCAAATCACAAAATTACGGTTTTAATCGCATAAATGTGTAATCAATTTCGTGAAACTTTCCTAAATCGGCGTTTTATTGTAATTTTGCGCCAAATTTATGAGAAAATAACCGAGAAAATGGCAGGCTTATCGGAACATGACAAGTTGCAACGCCGTATCAATCAAAGATTCAATAAGGCATTGAACGACTATCGGCTTATCGATGATGGTGACCACATCCTGATAGGGATTTCCGGAGGAAAAGACTCGTTGGCGTTGCTGGAGCTACTGGCTCGGCAAAGCCGTGTGCTCAAGCCCCGTTTTTCGGTACTGGCGGTCCATGTCGGCATGGCCAACATCGGTTATGAGTCTGATGTGGATTATTTGCGTGATTTTGCCGGGCATTTAGGTGTTGGATTCATACATCATGTCACTTCGTTCGATGCCTCTACCGACACTCGGAAGTCGCCTTGCTTTTTGTGCTCCTGGAATCGTCGGAAGGCTCTGTTCACGTTGGCCAAGCAATATGGATGCAACAAGATAGCATTGGGACACCACATGGACGACATTCTCGAGACGCTGCTGATGAACCTTGTCTTTCAAGGCTCCTTTTCCACTATGCCAGCACGGCTCCAAATGCGGAAATTCCCTCTCACCATTATCCGTCCGCTTTGCCTCGAACATGAAGCTGACTTGGAACAGTTTGCCGCAATAAGGCAATATCAGAGACAAACGCATCAGTGTCCTTACGAACACGACAGCCATCGCACCGACATGAAGCGGTTGCTGCAGCAACTTGAAGCCATGAATCCGGAAGTCCGTTACAACCTTTGGGGGGCTTTGTCGCGCTATTTAGAAACAGAACCGTTGTCAGGGGCAGAAACTCCTGAGGAAAAGAAGGAACTGAAAACAGGGAACTTATGAACGGTAAAAGTTTTTAGTATTTTTAACGATTGCCGATATTTTCATTGCGATTATTTCATTACTTTTGCCTCATAATTTATGCAAAAGAATTATTAACCATATAAATTTGTATTGATATGACTTATAACTTATTGTTTTTTGGCAATATAGGCGGTCCTGAAATCCTGATGATCGTACTTGTTGTGCTGCTGTTTTTCGGTGGGAAGAAGATTCCTGAGCTGATGAAGGGCTTGGGCAAAGGCGTGAAGAGCTTCAAGGATGGGATGAACGACATAGAGAAGGACATCAATAGCGTTCCTGAAAAGAAAGATTAATCCATAAATTTATGATTTGACCATGAAAGAATTATCAAGAAGATCATTTTTGAAGGCTGGTTCGGTGGCTGCTGCTGCGCTGTCGATGAGTCCGGCTGCTGTGTTGGGTAAAGAACGTGCTTCTGTAGAAGCTCCAATGGATAGAAAACTGAAAATTCTGGGCGTAGGTATCGGTGGACGTGGTTCTGCTGACTTGAGCGCGATGGAAACGGAAGAGTTCATTGGTTTGGCCGATGTGGATTGGAACTATGCAAAACCAGTGATGGAAAAGTACAAGAAGATGTTTCCGAACATCAAGTTGTACCACGACTACAAGACCATGTTCGCCGAGTTGCTCGACCAGGCTGATGCTGTTGTTTGTGCTACAGCCGACCACACCCACGCCATTGTTTGTGCTGAGGCCTTGATGGCAGGAAAACATGTATATTGCGAAAAACCGTTGACTCGTACGGTTTATGAAGCCCGTTTGTTGGCTAAATTGGCTGAGAAACAGGGTGTAGCTACCCAAATGGGTAACCAAGGTTCATCGGGCATTGGCACAAAGCTGACAGTGGATTACTTGCAGGCTGGTGTCATCGGCGCAGTACGTCGTGTTGACGCATTCACTGATCGTCCTATTTGGCCGCAAGGCTTGGAACGTCCTGCCGAGACTCCCAAGGTGCCCAAGACCATGAATTGGGATGCTTTCATTGGCCCGGCGCCAAAACGTCCTTACAACCCTATCTACACTCCTTGGAACTTCCGTGGATGGTGGGACTTCGGTACGGGTGCCCTTGGTGACATGGCTTGCCACATCCTGCATACCGTGTTCGTTGGTCTGAAACTGAAATATCCTATCCGCATCGAGGGTACTTCCACTCCGCTGATGTCGGATTCTTGTCCAAATGCTCAGATTGTAAAGCTCACTTATCCGCAGCGCGAGAACCTGCCGAAGTTGGCTCTTCCTGAGGTTACAATTACTTGGTACGATGGCGGTTTGGTTCCACTTCGTCCAGAAGGTTTGCCCGAAGGTGTCAACCTCAACATCGATGGTGGTGCAGCCATTTTCTATGGAGAAAAGGGTGTCATTGTAAGCGGTTGCTACGGAAACAGACCTTACTTGATTCAGGATGGCAAGGTGACAGAACTGAAGGAGGGTGTTGTTCCTTCTGTATGGCGTAAGGTTACTACCAGCCACCAGCAAGACTGGATTCGCGCTTGCAAGGAGCCGAAGGCTACTCGTGTGAAATCGAACTCCGACTTCTCAATGGCCGGTCCGTTCACCGAAATGATTGCCATGGGTGTGTGTGCGGTTCGTCTGCAAGGCTTGAATCAGGTGCTCGAATGGGATGGAGAGAACATGAAGTTCACCAATATTCCTGCCGGCGCAAAGGTCCGCTCCATGATCAAGGATGGATTCACCATCAAGGATGGTCACCCGACTTTCAACAAGACTTACACTGAACCTGTTGATGCCATTGAATATGCAAAGCAACTGGTTAAGCCTGTTTATGAAAACGGCTACGTACTGCCAGAGTTGCCTGCTTAATTGAAAGGGATTTTAATAACAAAATAAAAATGAAAAAAGTATTATTTTATTCAGTATCTATTGCCTTGGCAATGGGTATGGCAGCTTGTGGCGGCAAAAAACAGCAGCAAGCTGAAGCCGAACCGGCAGCTGCAGAGGCTCCTGCAACTCCCGCTTACACTGTAGTGGAGAATCCGCAGGTTGATTTGAGCACATTCCCAGTCGATGCAGAGGGCTACACCGTATTGTTCGACGGCAAGACATTCAATGGATGGAGAGGTTATTTGAAGGATAACGTGCCTGGTCGTTGGGTTATCGAAGACGGTTGCATTAAGATTAACGGATCGGGTACAGGCGAAGGCCAGTCGGCCGAAGGTGGTGACTTGATTTTTGCTCACAAGTTCAAGAACTTCGAGGTCGAACTGGAGTGGAAGGTCGCTAAGGGCAGCAACTCTGGTATCTTCTATCTGGCTCAGGAAATCACCACCAAGAAGGAAGATGGTACGGTTGTCAACGAACCCATCTACATCTCGGCTCCCGAGTGCCAGGTTCTCGATAATGCCAATCATCCAGATGCAAAGCTTGGCAAGGACAACAACCGTCAGTCGTCATCTCTTTACGACATGATTCCTGCCGTTCCGCAGAACCAGAATCCTTTCGGTGAGTGGAACAAGGTGAAGATCATGGTTTACAAAGGCACAGTGGTTCACAGCCAGAATGGTGAGAACGTGGTTGAATATCATTTGTGGACTCAGCAGTGGACCGATATGCTGCAGGCAAGCAAGTTCTCACAGGAGAAATGGCCTTTGGCATTCGAACTTCTCAACAATTGTGGTGGCGAAAACCACGAAGGTTACTTTGGATTGCAAGACCACGGCGACGATGTTTGGTTCCGCAACATCCGTATAAAACTGTTAGACTGATATGAAAAAGTCGATGATCATGCTCAGTGCCATCCTCGTGATGGCACTGTGTGCTTGTGGCGATGGTGCCCAAGCTCCTGTGAAGAAGGAAATGGGTGTGCAGCTTTACTCTGTACGCACGGTGTTTAATGCCAAGAACTATGCCGAGTCGCACGAAAATGTGTTCAAGGAACTGGCTTCCTACGGCTATACGGCTGTTGAGCCTGCCGGTTATTCGGAGGGCAAACTCTATGGTGTGGAGCCTGAACAGTTCAAGGCCGATGTTGAAGCCGCTGGCATGAAGGTGCTCTCTACCCATGTGAAGCGCGACTTGACTCCCGAAGAGTTTGAATCGGGCGATTTCACGGAGGCTATGAAATGGTGGGATCTCTGCATCGAGACCCACAAGAAGGCTGGTTGCAAGTACATCTGTACTTCATCCATCAAGGCTCCTGAAACGGTAAAGGACTTGCAGACTATCTGCGACTACTTCAATGCCGTTGGCAAGAAGTGTGCTGAGGCTGGCATCAAGTATGGCTATCACAGCCACTCATTCGAGTTCAACAAGATTGAGGACCAGGTGGTGATGGAGGACTACATGATTGAACACACAGATTCACAATATGTATTCTTCGAGATGGACGTGTATTGGGCTGTTATGGGCAAGGCAAGTCCTGTGGTTTATTTCAAGAAGTATCCAGGTCGTTTCTCATTGCTCCACATCAAGGACTATCGGGAAATAGGCCAGAGTGGCATGGTGGGCTTCGATGCCATCTTCAAGAACTTCGATGTGGCCGGTTGCAAGAATTTCGTGGTTGAACTGGAACGTGGCACTGGCGACGACATCTTGCCTGCCATGAAAGAAAGTGCTGAGTACTTGCTCAATGCCGACTTCGTGAAGCCAAGCTACGAATAATTTCCCAAAACATATCCAGAATATGGTAGGCGTGGAACATGATGTGTTTGCGCTTGCCATATTTTCATCTTGAACAACTTATCAATTCATTAGTTTTTTGCCATGAAAATCCAGACATTTTGTCTGCTCGTTTTTTTCTCGTTCTTTCTTGCGGTGAAAGCGTCCGCTTACAATTCCAAGACGGAACATGCTTCATTCCTGTTGCAAACAGGCGAGAGGATGGCGTTTCCCACTAATTTTGTCCGCATAGAAACCAAACTCCAGGCACAGGTGAGATTTCAGTCGTTCCAACCATTTCAATTAGGACGTGGAAATGCCGACACATACAGCGCAGGGTGGATAGAAATCACCGACAAAGAAGTGATTGTCTCAGATGTTTACCTTCGGAACAAGACATTGGAGGAAGATGCAGCCATCCAAGGCGATGACAATAAAGTGAAAACCATCAGGGCATTGTTGCCACAGGAGGTGGAACGGTTTGCGCATGGACTTGATTTTGACGGAGTAAAACGTTTGCAGGTGATTGTTGACGCGGGGCAACAAGGAGCCACATTGTCTGTCATCACGAAAAAAGGAAAATTCGTGAGGCAACTATCCAAATGGTGGGCTGGGGGAGAGCCGTTCATCTGGAATCTGGGGAAGGAAACGATTACCGGGAAACTTGCGTTCGAAAGAAAGTATGCCGATCGCAATATCTGGTTTATGGGAGCCAGTTATTTCAATTCTACCTCACCAGCCCGATGGCCCTATTACATGCGGCAGGAAGGCTATACGCAGTGGATGGCAGACCACTTGCCTGGTGGTAATGCGGTACGTATGCTGCCATGCTTCAAGCACGATCTGAAATTTGGAAAGCCCAAGATAGTGGTTTGGGACCTACAGGGTAATGACGCATCGGATGAAGGGCTTGTGCCCAATCCCAAATGGGTGAAGGCCGTGGAGGACTTTGTGGCCATCTGCAAGGAGAACAGAATCACTCCTGTATTTACGCTCAGTTGTGCCGTGGGTTCGAACAGGGAAGGGAAGAACAAATGGATAAAAGACCATGGATTCCGCTACGTGGATGTGCCAGCCGTGATGGATGATCATGTGACTCCGGAAGGATTCCACGTATGGAAAGACCCTCGGTGGCTTGGAACTGACAAGGTGCATCCTACGAAAGAAGGGGCGGCCGTGATGTGGACTGCCTATAAGAAAGCGCTTCCTGAACTGGGAAAATGATGCTTGGAGCAGCGAAAATTGACTGGGCTTCTTCTTTTTGCGGAAGGATGGCAGACCAAAAGGCATGGGAAAATACGATTCCCATGTTTTTTGTGCAAAAATGAAAGAAAAACCTGACACAAAGTTAGTTTCTTCTTTTTTTTTCCTTATCTTTGAACGCGATTATGTATTCAAGTGAAAATGGCGAAAAAAATCAATAAAAATGTGTTGGTGGCCTTGGCGGGAATTTTGCTGGGTGTATCGGCCACTCTCATTGGCAATTATTATTACCACAAAAGTTCCACCAATGAGAGTTGTATGATGTGTCATTATCATCCAGAGTCGGATGCAAGTTGGAAACAATCGTCGCACTACAACAACGGGAGCGGAGTCATGACTGAATGTGTGGCATGTCATTTGCCGCCAGAGGGTGGAATAGACCATTTCGCAGCCAAGGCCAAGGCGGGAATGAAAGATGTGTGGGCGTACCTTACAAAAAACAAGGAGGATATTGATTGGGACAGCAAAGGCGAGTTGGAACATGCCGTGAAGATTGTGTACAATGAATCATGTAAGTCATGCCATGTCAATCTCTTCCCTTCAAACATCTCGGATGATGGTGTGTCTGCCCACTTGTATTACGAACAGAACGAGAAGGAATACGACATGCAATGTATCAGTTGCCATTTGAACGTGGGCCATTTCAATCCCAATTACACTCATGCACGTATGACTAATGTGCCGTCGTCGATGGGCTCTGCCTTGGGTGGACTTCTTGGCGCGGCTTTGGGAAGTACGACTTATGCGGAAGCTACCCCTATCACAGCATTCCAAAACTTCAAGGAAACGATTCCGGCTACATCGGTAGGCATCGATATGGTGGCAATACCTGGCGGAACTTTTGCCATGGGTAGTGATGAGGAAGATTCGTATAGTGCTGCTGATGAGTATCCGAAGCACAACGTGACAATTTCTCCCTTTTTCATGAGTCAGGTGGAGATAACCTGGAACCAATATTGGGCGTTTTATGCAGAGACCATGTCGGAGGGACGCACATCTCCCGAAACGATTTATGCCAACAACAGTCGTGAGGATGTGGATGCCGTATCGGGCCCCACACCACCTTTCGGCACACCCGATCAAGGGTGGGGCATGGGTGAACGTCCTGCCATCACGATGACCCATTATGCCGCAGAGACATTTTGCCAGTGGCTCTCGTTGAAGACGGGGAAAAAATATCGCTTGCCGACCGAAGCTGAGTGGGAATATGCGGTTCGAGGTGGTACCTCCACGCCATATTTCTTTGAGGGAGAACCTAGCGACTTTACTAACGATAGTTTCTGGAATGGCATTTTTGGCGCGGATACTACAGGAATCAATCATTTCGTGGTTTATGCGAACAATGCCCGCAACCGAACACAGGAACCTTCGAAAGTCGCCGCCAATCCATTTGGACTGAAGAACATGCTGGGTAATGTGATGGAATATTGTTCTGATTGGTATAGTGAGAGTGCTTACACCAATGTCGAGGACGGAGCCATAGACCCGCAAGGACCGGATAGCGGAACGGAACATGTGGTGCGCGGAGGTATGTACAATGATGATGCCGTGAAATTGCGCAGCGCAGCCCGTGGCCATACAAATCATGATGCGTGGTTGCGTACCGACCCACAGAATCCCAAAAGCATTTGGTGGTATTCCGATATCAAAGGTATTGGCTTCCGTATCGTGTGCGAGGTGCCGGATGGAATCGTAGCGGATTGATTACTAAAGACAAATATAACCAATTTTTTTCATACCAATAATTTTTATAACAATGGAAAACAAATTTATTGACAGACGAAAGTTCTTGTCGAATACCGCAAAAATGGGTTTGGCAAGTGTCGCAGCTCCTGCATTCTTAACTTCGTGTGGCCCGAAGGGTCCGGTTTATACTCCTTTGAAACAAGAGGGAGAGTATTACATTCCTGAATTGCCCGACAAGGCTGTCGAAGGTCGTGAATTGAAGGTCGGAGTAATCGGTTGTGGTGGTCGTGGCTCGGGTGCCATCATCAATCTGCTCGATGCTGCTGATGGAATCAAGGTAACAGCTTTGGGTGATACATTTGCAGATCGTTTGCAAAACCTTCGTGAAAAACTGATTAAGGAACGCCAACAGGAAGTCCCTGAAGCTAATTGTTTCGTAGGATTTGATGCCTATAAACAGGTCATTGATTCTGGCGTTGATATGGTTATCGTAGCTACTCCTCCAGTTTTCCGTCCTGTTCATTTTGCATACGCCACCGAAAAGGGAGTTCATTCTTTCTTGGAGAAACCTATTGCAGTCGATCCTGTAGGTTATCGCTCATTGATCAAGACAGCGCGTCAGGCACAGAACAAGGGCTTGAGTGTCGTAACTGGTACACAGCGTCATCACCAGCGTCCATACGTCGAGGCTTTCCAAAAGATTCAGCAGGGATATATCGGCGAAATTACGGGTGGTAATGTGTATTGGAACCAAGGCATGCTTTGGTACAAGGAACGTCAGGCAGGCTGGAGCGATATGGAATGGATGATTCGCGATTGGGTGAACTGGAAATGGCTGTCGGGTGACCATATCGTAGAGCAGCACGTCCATAACATCGACGTATTCCTTTGGATGATTGGCAAGACTCCGGTCAAGGCTACTGCTTGTGGCGCACGTCATCGTCGCATTACGGGCGACCAGTTTGACCAGTTCAGCGTTGATTTCGAATTCGACAATGGCGTGCATTTGCATAGCATGTGTCGTCAGATAGATGGTTGCAGCAATGCGGTTGGCGAAATTGTACAGGGCACCAAAGGTTCGTGGAGTAGTTTTACTCACGAAATCAAGGATTTGCAGGGCAATGTGATTTGGAAGTTCGACGAAGAGGCTGCAAAGGCCAACTTCCAGCAGCAAAACCCATACGTGCTCGAACACGTGGATTGGGTTAATCATATCCGTAAGGGTACTGCCCATGAAGAAGCTACTGTTACTGCAGAGTCTTCTTTGGCTGGTGTGATGGGCCGTGAGGCTGCATACACAGGCGAAACCGTTACATGGGAGAGCATCAGCGCATCTCCACTCGACTATATGCCAAAGGTCTTGGAACTTGGCAAGATGGATATGGCTGAATACGTGGTGAAAGTGCCCGGCAAAGCAAAATAAGTTATGAACAGGCGTAATTTCTTACAAGGCACACTGGCGGGAGCTGCTACTTTCTCGCTGGGTGCTTCTCCTTTGGCCGCATTGTCGTCGTGTGCTGCTGCCCCCAAGAAGTCGGATGTCTCTTTGAACATTTCCTTTCAGGAGGGTACGGCGCCAGGCAAGGATCTCAATGAAAAGCTCGACTATATGGAGCAAATGGGCATTGTTGGTTTCGAACCTGGAGGAAAAGGTTTGGCTGGCCGTGTCGGTGAAATACAGAAAGCCTTGAACGGTCGTAACATCAAGGTCTCGGCTATTTGTGCAGGATTTTCAGGCTTTATTCTGGCCGAGGATCCGGCTGTGAAGGCCGAATTCGACTCTACCATGCGTGAAATCGTGGCAGCTGCGGGTGAATTGGGTTCTACAGGTGTCATCATGGTGCCTGCCTTCAATCGTCAGGAACCATGTATGCCTCATAATCAGGCAACTCGCGACTACCTTTGCGAACAGTTGCATGAGTTGGGAGAATATGCACTTCAATGTAAGACTACGATTATTCTTGAACCCTTGAACCGCAAGGAGGCCTTTTATCTGCGTTTGGTTCCTGATGCAGCTGCTATCTGCCGCGACAGTAAGAGTGAAGGCGTGAAGTGTATGGGTGACTTCTGGCACATGCAGGAAGAAACATCCGACTATGCTGCTTTCATGGCAGCTGGTCCCAAGTATTTGCAGCATGTACACATCGCTTCGCGTGGTACACGTAAGATGCCTGGTGAAGACGGTGTTGTTGTAGATAATTACGTGGATGGAATGCGTGCACTCAAGGAGATGAATTATCAGCATTACGTTAGTTTCGAGTGCGGGACCAATGGCGATCGTGCTGTCACTCTTCCTGCGGCTGTGCAGCTCATGCGTTCACAATGGGAGCAGGCATAAGGCAATATATGCAATCATTCATACGCTGTGTCATCCTTTTGGGGATAGGCACAGCGTTGCAATTTTTATGTGGCGACATTGACAATTCCTTGTTGCACTATCCTTGGAGCCTTATTTTGGCACTTAACTATTCCTATCTATTGGTCTTGCTTTACAATCGGTCAGCGAAAAGTCCTTTTCTCCAGTCGCTTTTCAGCCCCTCATTTTGCATTTCCTTGCTGGTTGTTCTCACTTTGATGGTTATCTGCATGGGGCTTTCTGGCCTATCCATTCAACGCTCCTGGACTTTCTGTATTTTCATGTGTTGTTTGATGACAGCTGTTGGCTTGATGCTGGTCGATGATTTGTTTCATGTCTGTCATCGCTCGCTTACACGTACGCTTTCCCATGTTGGCATTTTTCTTTTTCTGATTGCCGCTTTGTTTGGGAGTGCCGATATGCAAAAAGTGAAGGTTACTACACGAATCGATTGCCCGACCTGGTCGGGGCAGGATGAAGTGGGCAACCCCATGGAACTTCCTTTCCAACTTTGTCTGAAACGCTTTTCGGTCGAGGAATATGCTCCTACTCTGTCAATTCGTTCGGTTCAGGAGTCGTTGTCTGTCGTGGGGTCTCTTGCGATTCCTTCCGATACCGCATTGCACCAGGTTGGAGATTGGCATGTTCGTGTCGTGCAGTATATTCCTGAGGCAATTTACAATCGTGATAAGGATAGCGTGATGGTGATGAGACATGTCGGTGCAGCTCCAGCCGCTTATCTGCAGATTTTTGACGCGCGTATGAGGTACGTCTGTCAAGGGTGGGTGTCGAGTGGCAGTTTCCTGTTCGATCCGGTTACGTTAGGTCTTCCCAATGGCTCCATACTCTGTATGAATACTCCTATGTCTAAGTCGTTTCACTCTGATGTGTGGCTTACAGGTGCGGAAGGCGAACGACACCAACTTAATCTGTCAGTCAATCATCCTGCTCGCTACGGCATGTGGCATTTTTATCAAATGGGGTATGACACTGAACGTGGCAAATGGAGCGACATCAGTATTCTGGAGTGTGTGTGCGACCCATGGCATGTGGTAAAGCAAGTGGCTCTGTGGCTGCTATTGATGGCTGCATTGTTTGCTGTTGCGGGGAAAAATCCCCCAAAAAATCAAGCATGGACATGATATATCCTTTGATTGCACTTCTTTCCGTTATTTGTTGGATGGTAGCGTCGCTATGGGCGTGGCGGACTGCAAAGAGTCGGTTCCCAGCCATTCTGTTTGCGTTGGGTTCGTTGGCTTGTTTCTCGTTTATCCTGTATCTGTGGATTACTGGTCATCGTCCTCCACTTCGTACCTTGGGTGAGACGCGATTGTGGTACTCGTTTTTCCTATCATTGGTAGGGCTCGTGCTGTATCTGCGTACGCGCTTCTTCTGGATGTTGTCGGTCAGTGCATTGCTCGCCAGTGTCTTTGCTGTCATCAATGTGTGTAAGCCTGAGATTTTTGATGCTTCTCTGATGCCAGCCCTACAGAGTGTGTGGTTTGTTCCTCATGTGACTGTTTACATTTTCTCGTATGCTGTGCTAAGCATAGCCACGTTGCTGGCTGTTGTGGATGTTCGGAAAGGGCAACACCCCAGTCATTCAGCCTTGTGTCATCGCCTTGTGCGTGTGGGGTGGGGGTTGCTAACCATGGGAATGGTCATGGGAGCCTTGTGGGCGAAGGAAGCCTGGGGAGATTATTGGACGTGGGATCCCAAAGAGACTTGGGCTGCTGCCACTTGGATGGTATATCTCATTTTCCTTCATGCACCCAAGGAGGTTGGCAAGGGGGGCCGTCTAACCTTGTTGGTCGTGGCTTTCCTCCTTTTGCAGATGTGCTGGTATGGCATCAATTTCCTTCCTTCTGCCCAAGGTAGTGTGCATACCTATTAGGCCACTGTCTGGCAGCTTTGGACATTTATATAGTATGGAGGATGTAAGATAAAAAGCAGGAGGTAATCACCTTGGGCAATGGTTATCTCCTGCTTGATTCCTGATAGGTTTAGTATTGGAACACTTTTCCGCCTGCCATTACGTTTTGTGTGGTCTCGTCGAAGGTCACTTTCTCTCCTGTTCGTAGTGCTGCATTGCACATGATAGTGGCAATGGAGTGGTTGTAGCCTGCCTGAGCCGGTGCATTGGGAGTCTTGCGGCTACGTACGCATTCCATCCAATTGCGCATGTGCAGGAAGGTCATGGGGTCGCCACCCGTGTTGGCATCGGTAGCGATGGTGACTGATGGTAACTTGTAGGTCTCGAGCAAATTTGCTTGCATGCCCATATCCTTGGCATAACGTTCGGTGAGTCCTCCGTTCGAAGAAATTTCGTTGGTGTCGAGATTCAGTGTTCCTCCGTTGGAGAAATATAACTCTTTCACGCCTCCTGCCTCGTTGTGCATACGTGATGAATAGACCACTTGGAACTTGTCCTCGCCAGTAGGCTTGCCATACTCAAACACGGCAGTCACAGTGTCGTAGTTGCTTCGTCCATCGTTCCAGCAGTAGATGCCTCCTCCTGCGGCCACGCTTAGTGGATGACTCAACCCCGTGAACCAGTGAACAGTGTCGATCTGGTGCGACATCCATTGTCCGGGTATGCCAGAGGAGAAAGGCCAGAAGAGACGGAATTCTAGGTATTTTCGAGGATCCCAAGGTTGATACGGACGATTCATGAGGTAACGCTTCCAGTCGGTGTCCTGTTCGAAACATTGTTCTACAAGGGCTTTACGGCGCCAGCGCCCTGGCTGGTTCACGTTCCAACACATTTCTACCATAGTTATTTTTCCAAACTTGCCCGAGTTTAAGTATTCGTTGGCTGCCTGGTAGTTGGGGGCAGAGCGGCGTTGTGAGCCAATCTGTACAATCTTGCCTGTTTCTTGAACGGCCTTGAGTGCTACGCGGGCATCCTCCATAGTTTCAGCAAAGGGCTTTTCCACGTATGCATCGCAACCTGCTTTAACCGCTTCGGCGCAATGCAAAGCATGTTGGAAATCGGCTGTAGCAATGATTACGGCGTCACAGATCTTGGCATCATACAGTTCTTCGTTGTTGCGGAAGGTTTTGATATCTTGGTTGTATTTCTCTTTGAAGAATTTTACTGCTTCTTCGCGACGACGTTTCCAAATATCGGAAACAGCAACAATCTCAAAATTCAGTTCCTTTGCGTTTGCTTGAAAGGGGGGAATGAGTGAGCTGCGGCATCGGTCGGAGAATCCAACGATACCAACTCGGATTTTGTCGTTCGAACCTAAGATGTTGGCAAATGCGCTGGTGGGTAATCCCATCCCTGCCAGTGTGAAGCCGGCTGCACTTAGCATACCGGACTTCAGGAAATCTCTACGTGTTTGCATGATAACTGTTCTATTTTAAATAAATATTGGCTTTGTCTGTTTCTGATGTGTTCGTTGCTGTGAAATTACTGTTCGTCGAACACCTCATGAATCTGTTTCTTCACTTCGGCGATGGCGGGACCTGCTTCGTTGGCAAAATCGTCCCAACGGCATTCGAGTGAGATGTTGCCTCGATAGTCGATTTGCTTCAATGCCTTGAAGTAAGGACGAAAATCATCGCCTGCTACACCTGGAGCCGTGCGATTCTCACATTCGGCTATGTGGCAGTGACGCAAGTATTTCCCTGCTTTAATGATGGACTCTGGGCTCTCGCCTTCACGCGCCATATGGAAGAAATCAGCAAGCACACACAGGTTGGGATGATTGACAGCCAACACGATGTCGAGTCCTTCCAATACGGTGTTGATGAAGTTGGTCTCCGATTTCTGCAAAGGTTCTATCACGACGGTGATACCGTATTTCTCAGCGATAGGTGCCATTTGGCGACAAAGGCCGGTGAACTGTTCTGTTGCCTTTTCACGCGGAAATCCTTCAGGAATGCTCCTGGCTTTACTGCTGCCAAACACAACGGTTTTCAAACCAATCTCAGCAGCCCTACGCAAGGCTACTTCTGCATAGCGGATGGCTCGATCGGGTTCGGCATCGGGACCCACCAAGCGGATGTCGCCTGGGTAGTAGCCGTTGCCTGAGCTAATGGGGAGTACACAGGCCTTGGCTTTGGCGGCATTCTCACTCCACATGTCATCGCTTTGTTCGGCTTTCATGAATCCTGCGATGCCTACCTCGACATAACTTCCTCCAGCCGCTTGGACGATGGGGGCTTTATCTACAGAGGTACAAATGCCTATGCGGTTGTATAAGTCGTTAGGAGTGGTTTGGCATGATGATAGGCATACGCTGCTGATGAAAAATGCAATTGCTGATGTTTTCTTGAATCTTTTCATGGATTTTGTATTTGTTAATGGTGCAAATATACAAAATAAAATGAAGTATGAAACCTCCAAACTAAAAAAATTGGGAAAAAGGATAAATAAAAAAGCGGGACTTCGTTACTTGTCTCTTGCTATCTTAGGCCCTCGCATTACCATAATTCGTAGAAAAACAATGAAGCCCACGCTGAATATCTACCCCTATGCCTGCGGCATAGCGATACAATCAATATCCAAGGTGCCAACTTTCATCTTATTGGCTCGAATTATTTGGAGAACTTGCGAGGTTCAAGATGGCCGCAAATAAGGATGGCAGTTAATCACTAACTTTTATGTCTGATTGATATGTGACTTGTTTCCTTATCGGGGAATAACATCAGTCGTAAATGAGGAAAATATACATGTTTTATTCAATAAATCCAAATAAAAATCAAGAAAATTTGGCTCAAATGACAATTTTTCTTCATTTTATGTGCTTTTTCTATAGGAATACAGGAATACATGGGTTTTGCTTAAACACACACGTGCCATATAATTTTATTCTTAAAGAAGAAAGAAGCAGCAACACGACTTTGAGTTTTCATTGGAATCTTGGCTTAATTCTTATGGAATGTTTTTGTGTCTTCGTTTTTTTTATTTAGTTTTGCCGAAATTCATGAGTTGATGAACAACTGTATTTTTCAAAAACATAATTAGTATGAGAATCTTTAATCTGTTTGGGATGATGATGGTAGGATGCTGTCTGTTCCTTTGTGCTTGTAATGCGCAATCCCAAAGTGCTAAAATTGACTTAATATTCGACACCGATGCCAACAACGAGTTGGATGACCAACATGCCATTGCGTATCTGCTGCTTCATCCAGAGACTTTCAATGTGTTGGGACTTACTACCAATGCCACTCGTGCGGGGGGTGATGCCTTCGAACAGCTTAAGGAGGCGGAACGTGTGGTGACCTTGATGAACAAGATGGGAGAATTTCCTCTGGTCGCTGGTGTCACTGGATCGTTTGAGGAAATCAGGCCCACGATAGATAATGGCGATTATGATGGCAGGGAAGCTGTGGATTTCATTATCCAAGAAGCCAAAAAGAAGACTCCCGACAATAAACTTACGTTGCTGGCTGTGGGAAAACTCACCAACGTGGCCCTGGCCTTGTGTAAGGATCCTTCCATCTGTGCCAACATCCGTCTGGTTTGGTTGGGTTCCAACTATCCCAAACGTGGAGAGTACAATTTGGAGAACGATGTGCCTTCGGTGAATTATGTGCTTGACACCGATGTGGATTTTGAAATCGTGACGGTGAATGGTGGGCCTTCGATGGGTACCGATGCGGTTCGTATCAGCAAGGCGGAAGCCCAATCTATTTTCCCCGGGAAGGGACCGAAGGCTCAGCAACCCATTACGGGACGGCATGGCGGTGAGTACACATGCTTTGGCGACTACTCGGCCAACTTGTTCGAGCACATTCATTATGGCGATGAGGCCAAGACGAGGGCTCTTTACGATATGGCTGCCGCTGCTATCGTGCGCAATCCCGCTTGGGCAGTGAGCCGCATCATTCCGGCTCCCACCATGGTGGATAAGGAATGGGTGGAGCGTCCTGATAACAAACGCGTCGTGATCATCTGGGAACACTTCAACAGGGAGGCAATCGTCAATGACTTCGTACAGCCGTTGGAGGCAAGTACGAAGAAAAGATAGCGAGAGGAGATATGTGGTAAAGGCAGGTTCTTTGTTGTTATTAGAGGAATCTGCTTTGTATTATGATGAACAGGATGGCTCGTCGGATTTGTCTTGTGTCTCTTCTTTGGCAATGTGTTGGATAACCAATCCGGCAAGGGTGAATCCAAAAGAACCTGTGATGTGCACGGCGGAACCGTTGGCCGATTCTTCTGAATTGTTATGGGAAACAGAATGGTTGCGTAGTAATTCTTCACTATACACGCACAAGAACTTACGTGCAGGTATGAGGTGGGATTTTCGGAAGCGGTGTCGTAGGGCAGCCCCAAGTGGGCAGCCTTTTACTTTCCAAAATTCGGCTACGTTGATACGTGTGGCATCCATTTTCAGGGCAGCACCCATCGACGAGAACAATGTAGCTTTGCTTTGGCAGGCGAGTTGGATTAGCAGCATCTTGCAGTCGATACTATCAATGGCGTCAATGATATAATCGAATTTACTGAAGTCGAATGAGGTGGCTGTGTCGGTGTCAAATCGTTCATGTCGTGTCTCTATGAATGCTTCAGGATTGATGCTGAGTAGTCGGTCGCGTAGTGCTTCTACTTTTGATTGCCCTACAGTGAATGTGGTTGCCATGAGTTGGCGGTTGATGTTCGATGGATTGACAAGGTCAGAATCGACAAGGGTTAGATGGCAGATGCCTGAGCGCATGAGTGCTTCGGCACACCAGCTTCCCACGCCTCCTATGCCAAATATTATGACATGTTTTGACTGTATGCGTTGCACGGTTTCCGTACCTAACAGAAGTTCCATGCGACTGAGTGAATGTTCCATGTTAAGGTGAAAAAGTGAATATTTATTGCAAAGATAAAACAAAAGTAGTGAAATTCAATGTAAAATGGCTGGTTTAGCCAACAAAAAGTTGTTAGAAACAAATGTTTTGTCTAATTTTGCAAGCAGAAAAGAAGAAATGATAAAATAATGAAAAGAAATAGCAGACATCATCAGATTCATCATCATCCATTCGTTTTCGGACGGGGTAAGTAAGGATGTGTCTGTGAGGGATGCAAAGAACAACGGAGGCTTGCCCAATAGCATGTTTCCGTTTTTTTGTATATAGGGTAATTGAAATACAACTGAATAGCTTATGTTAAGAATTGCAGTACAAACAAAAGGCCGACTGAACGAACAGAGCATGGACTTGCTTCGTGAGGCGGGTGTGTGTGTGGCCGAGGACAAGAGGAAGTTTTTGATGCGTGCGAAAGATTTTCCCGTAGAGTTGTTGTTCCTTCGTGATGATGATATTCCACAAACGGTTTCGATGGGTGCTGCCGATTTGGGAATAGTGGGTTTGAATGAGGTAGTGGAGAGGGGATATGATGTGCAGGTGCTGAAGAAGTTAGGTTTTGGAGCTTGCCGAATATCTCTGGCAATTCCCAAAACCGACAAATATACGGGACTTGAATATTTTAATGGGAAACGCATTGCTACGTCGTATCCGAATATCCTGAACGAATATTTTGCGAAATATAACATCAATGCTGAGATACACACAATCACGGGATCGGTTGAAATCTCACCAGCTGCAGGTCTCGCTGATGCCATTTTCGACATTGTCTCATCGGGTGGCACACTTGTTTCAAATGGATTGGTCGAGGTGGAAAAGGTGTTGCAGTCGGAGGCTGTGCTGATAGGAACTCCCAATTTGGATGCAGAAAAAATGCTTGTGGCTCAGCAACTCATGTCGCGATTCGAATCTGTAATTACGGGTACTGGTAAGAAATATTTGCTGCTTAATATTCCTACCTCAGCTCTCGATGAGGCGATAGGGATTTTACCTGCCATGCGTAGTCCGACAGTGATTCCATTGGCACAAAAGGACTGGTGCTCCATGCAAACAGTGGTGGACGAGGATGCCTTGTGGGAAGTGATAGAAAAGTTGAAGGCGATAGGTGCCGAAGGTATTTTGGTACTGACGCTCGATAAGATAGTGCTTTAATGTTTTTGGCAAAGCGATACGATATGACGTGCGACATAGAAATACAGGTGAATCCTGCGAGGTCTGAATGGAAACGTCTGGTGAGCCGAGCGCAAGCCGATGACTGCGTGATAGCAGAAAGAGTTTCCAGCATCATTGCTCGTGTGCGCTGCACCGGTGATGAGGCATTGAAGGCATTGGCTTTCGAAATTGATGGGGTGCGACTTTCTGATTTGGAAGTAAGCGAGGCTGAGGTGGCAGAGGCTACTACGCTGATATCCGATGGCTTGAAACAGGCCATAGGACAGGCGGAACGCAATATACGCATTTTCCATGAGGCACAACGCTTCCAACCATTGGAAGTATCGACCAGTACAGGGGTGAGATGCGTACAGCGTGCCGTAGCCATTCAGCGTGTGGGTATTTACATCCCAGGAGGAACGGCTCCACTCTTCTCCACAGTACTGATGCTGGCCATACCAGCTAAGGTGGCGGGTTGTAGGCAAGTTGTGATGTGTACACCTACCGATAAGCATGGTAAGGTGTCTCCTGCGGTGCTATATGCAGCTAAGATATGCGGAGTTGACCATATATATAAGGTAGGAGGAGCTCAGGCTATTGCAGCTATGGCATACGGAACGGACACGATAGAGCCTGTTGATAAAATTTTTGGTCCGGGCAACCGTTATGTTACCAATGCCAAAGAGCAGGTGAGCCGAACCGTTGCCATTGACATGCCGGCTGGTCCTTCTGAGGTGATGGTGCTGGCTGACGAAACCGCCATTCCCGACTTTGTTGCGGCCGACTTGTTGTCGCAGGCCGAGCATGGAGCCGATTCGCAGGTGCTGATGGTGTGTTATGCGGAGGAATTTGCCCATCGGGTGGCTCTGGCATTGAGGTCTCAACTTGATAAGCTACCTCGCAAGGATTTGGCATCCAAGGCTATAGGAAATAGCCGTTTCGTTGTTTTGCAGGATGAGCAGGAATGTGTGGATTTCGCCAACCTTTATGCAGCGGAGCATTTGATTATTTCGATGAAGAATCCTTGGAAGGTGGCAGAACGGATAACAGCGGCAGGAAGTGTGTTTATTGGCAACTATTCGCCCGAAAGTGCTGGCGATTATGCTTCGGGCACCAATCACACGTTACCTACTTCAGGCTGGGCCCGTTCGTTCAGTGGAGTGAATACAGATAGTTTTGTACGTAAAATCACGTATCAGGAACTTACTCGCGAAGGCATTCAGACGATAGGCAATACCATTGTCACGATGGCCGAGGCCGAGGGATTGGATGCACATGCCGAGGCCGCTCGCATCAGAATGAAAGAAACAGGAAACTTCTCCCCTAAAGGGAAGGGGACTGAGAACTGAAAGCTAAAAACTGAGAATTGAAAACTTAAACCCCATGGCAATGTATGACAATCAGGATGTGGCACGAATTATGCAGTTGGTTCGTCCCAACATTCGACAACTTAAACCTTATTCGACGGCACGCGATGAATATAAGGGTAGCATCGGAATTTTTCTTGATGCCAATGAGAATCCTTTCAATAATGGTTACAACCGTTATCCCGATCCGCGACAAATGGAATTGAAGCAAATGGTGTCTGCACGGAAGGGAATTGCCGTGGAGAACATTTTTGTGGGAAATGGTAGCGATGAAGCCATAGATTTGTGCTTCAGGATTTTTTGTGTTCCAAGCAAAAACAATGTCATTGCCATAGCTCCATCGTATGGCATGTATCATGTGTCGGCCGACATCAACGATGTGGAGGTACGCGAGGTGCAGCTGAATGAGGACTTTTCGTTGCCGGTCGATGCTTTGTTGGAGAAGGCCGATGACAACAGTAAGCTGATGTTTCTGTGTTCGCCCAACAATCCCTCTGGAAACAGCTTTCCCAAGGAACAGATTGTGAGGATATTGAACGAGTTCAGAGGAATGGTGGTGGTCGATGAGGCTTACATCGATTTCTCTGACAGCGATAGCTTGTTGACCATTCTTCTTCAGCACCCTAATCTGATTGTGCTTCAAACTCTTTCCAAGGCATACGGATTGGCCGCATTGCGTTTGGGATTGGCATTTGCCTGTAAGGAAGTAATGTCAATCTTTGCAAGGGTGAAATACCCTTATAACATTAATTTGGCGGGAATGGAATGTGCCAAGCAGTTGCTGCAGCGCGATATAAATACAGAAGTTGCCGCCATAAAACAAGAACGTGCCCGCGTTATCGCTGCGCTTGGTTCGATACCATCGGTGAAGAAGGTATATCCATCAGACGCAAACTTTGTGTTGGTGAGGGTTGGTGATGCTCACACCATGTATGATGTGCTGATTGCCGCACAAGTGATTGTTCGCGACCGTTCTCACATCAAGGGATGCGAGGGATGTCTGCGTATCACCATTGGAACGCCCGAAGAAAACGACAGAATGCTTGAAATACTTAAGAAATATGAAGAAAGCCATCTTTATTGATCGTGATGGAACCATCATTTGGGAACCTCCTGTGACGGAACAAGTCAATTCGCTCGATGAATTGGAATTTATGCCAGGTGTGATTGGTGCATTGAGTAGTATTTCACAACTCGGCTATGAGTTGGTACTTGCCAGTAATCAGGATGGATTGGGTAGTGAGACATATCCATTGGCTCAGTTTGATGTGGTACATCAAAAAATGCTCAAGACACTTCAAGGTGAAGGCATTGAATTTGCCGACCAACTCATTGATGCATCACGTCCAGACGATCATTCACCCAATCGTAAACCAGGCATTGGCATGTTTGGCAACTATTTGGCTGGAGATTATGATTTGGCCAATAGTTTTGTGATTGGCGACCGATTGACAGATGTGGCGCTGGCGAAGAATTTGGGCGCAAAAGCTATTCTATATGGCAGCAACGAACAACCTGACGATTGTGTGCTGGCCACTACAGATTGGAAAACAATAGCCGAGTATCTACGCTGTACGGAACGTGTGGTTGAGATACTCCGATCCACAAGTGAAACATCTGTTCGTGTAAAGATAGATTTGGATGGGAAAATGTCTTCGTGTATCCATTCTGGCCTTGATTTTCTTGACCACATGCTCGACCAGATTGTGCATCATGCTGGTGTCTCGCTGCAGGTGGAAGCAAAAGGCGACTTGCATGTGGATGAACATCACACCATGGAGGATGTGGCCATTGTGCTTGGAGAGGCCATAATGAAGGCTTTGGGCGACAAACGTGGCATAGGTCGCTATGGTTTTGTACTTCCCATGGATGAGTGCAGGGCATTGGTGCTGATCGATTTTGGCGGCCGTATAGACTTTCAGTGGTCTGTGCCTTTCACTCGCGAGTATGTGGGCGACACTCCTACGGAAATGTTCAAGCATTTTTTCAAGTCCTTGGGTGCAGCCATGAATTGTAATTTGCATATTGAAGCAGTGGGTGAGAATAATCATCATTTGGCAGAAGCAGTATTCAAGGGTTTCGCGCGTGCACTTCGCATGGCGGTGAAACGCGAACCTTTCAGTTACGAGCTACCAAGCAGTAAGGGACTCTTATGACAACAATTATTGACTACGATACTGGTAATCTTCGATCGGTATGCAATGCCTTACAACGCATCGGAGTGGAATATGTCGTAACGGACCAGCCCGAATTAATTCGTCGGGCAGACCATGTGGTGATGCCTGGAGTAGGTGAGGCATCGAGCGCCATGCAGAAACTGCGCGAACGTGGCTTGAGCGAAATGATCAGTACACTCACCCAACCCGTATTGGGTATTTGTATCGGAATGCAACTCATGTGTGAACATAGTGAAGAGGGTAATGCCGAGTGCTTGGGCATTTTCCCGACACAGGTAAAACGCTTTGCAGTCAGTCCTGGAGTCAAAGTGCCTCACATGGGATGGAATCGAATTGCGGATTTGCGCACCCCTTTATTTGCCGATGTGCGAGAAGGTGATTTCGTGTATTTTGTACATTCTTATGCTCCCATGCTTTGTAGTGCATCCATCGCTACAAGCGAAAATGGAGTTGCTTTTTCAGCTGCTTTGCATAAGGATAATTTTTATGGCACCCAGTTTCATCCTGAGAAGAGTGGAAGCATCGGAGAACAGATATTGAAAAATTTTATGGCTTTATGATGACACTGATTCCTGCAATTGATTTGATTAATGGGCGTTGTGTTCGCCTTACGAAAGGTGATTATACCGCTAAAACGGAATATGCTGCCAATCCAGTTGATATGGCCAGGATGTTTGCTGATTGTGGAATCACACGTTTGCATCTGGTTGATTTGGATGGTGCTAAAGCCAGCGAACCCCGAAACCTTGCCGTGTTGGAACAAATTTGTGCGGCCACCACGCTCGAAGTGGAATGGGGAGGGGGAGTTAAAACCACTGCTACCTTGCGCGACGTGATGAATGCTGGTGCACGGTATGTCATTTGCGGGAGCATTGCGGTGGATGATGAGAGCCTCTGCATGGAATGGCTATCGGCTTATGGTGCCGAACATATCATTTTGGGAGCGGATGTGCGTGATGGGATGGTGAGTACACATGGATGGCAAAAAGACTCATCTGTCAGTTTGTTTGCGTTGGTCGATAAGTATATGGGGCAAGGGTTGCGTCAGGTCATTTGTACCGACATCAGTCGCGATGGCATGTTGCAAGGCCCGAACTTCGATCTGTACAAGTCTTTGTTGCAGCGTTTCCCCAACATTGAGTTGACGCTGAGTGGAGGAGTCGCATCGATGCACGATTTGGATGTGGCTGCTCAGGCTGGTCTGCATCACGCTATTATTGGGAAAGCCATTTACGAAGGGAAAATAACAATGGAGGAGTTACGCTTATGGTCGCAAAACGAATAATTCCTTGTCTGGACGTAAAAGATGGTCGTACGGTGAAGGGCATCAACTTCGTTGGGTTGCAGGATGTGGGTGATGCCGTGGAATTGGGTCGCCATTATGCAATGCAGGGTGCGGATGAATTGGTGTACTTGGACATCAGTGCAAGTTACGAGGGACGACACACGTTTACGGCTTTGGTCGAACGCATTGCGCAAAACATCAACATCCCCTTTACGGTGGGAGGGGGGATATCGTGTATGGACGATGCTGCCCGCCTGCTCGATGCCGGTGCCGACAAGATAAGCATCAATAGTGCAGCGGTGAGAAATCCTGAATTGATCAATGAAATTGCCAGCAAGTATGGCAGCCAGTTTGTGGTATTGGCCATAGATGCCAAGCAAATCAATGGAGTGTGGCATGTCACTACTCATGGCGGCAGGCAGCTCACCGAGAAAGAGTTGTACAGCTGGGCTAAGGAAGGTCAGGAAAGAGGTGCTGGTGAGATCTTGTTCACCTCGATGAATCATGATGGGACACGACAAGGTTATCCATGTGACACTTTTGCAGCATTAGCCGACTCGTTGTCGATTCCCATCATTGCATCAGGAGGGGCTGGATGTGTGGCAGATATTGCGGATGTGCTTACTCGCGGAAAGGCCGATGCGGCTTTGGCCGCAAGCATCTTCCATTATGGGGAGATAACAGTGAATGAATTGAAAAGACAACTTAACAATCAGAACATAAACGTAAGATTATGAAATTCGAGGATTTTAATTTATCAAAGAATGCCGATGGCCTGTTGCCGGTGGTGGTGCAGGATGCTGCGACACTGAAAGTGTTGATGGTGGCATATATGAACAAGGAGGCTTTTGAACGTACGATCGACACTCGAAAAGCCACTTTCTTTAGCCGCGAACGGCAGACATTGTGGACGAAGGGCGAGACTAGTGGCAATTTTATAGAAGTTGTTGAAATGTATCCTGATTGCGACAACGACACGTTGCTGCTGATGGGAAAGCCTTTCGGCCCTGCTTGTCACAGAAACACTACCAGCTGTTTCGACACTCCTGACCATGAGGGCTTCATCCGCCATTTGGAGAAAGTCATTCAAGGACGGCATCAGGAAATGCCGGAGGGACATTACACCACCTACCTGTTCAACAAGGGCGTAAACCGTATGGCACAGAAAGTAGGAGAGGAGGCAGTCGAAACAGTGATTGAAGCAATCGATGGCAACAAGGAGCGTTACCTGTATGAGGCTTCCGACCTGATGTATCATTTGCTGGTGCTGAATGAGCACATGGGGTTTACTTTGGCCGATATGGAAAAGGAATTGTTGAGCCGTCATAAATAATGATTTCTGTCGTTGCGCCTGGAAAGTGTACGGCTTCTATCCAGTTGCCTTCCTCAAAGAGTATCAGCAATCGGGTGTTGATTATTCGTGCATTGACGGAATCGCCAGCCGAAGTGTTCAATCTGTCCGTTTGCGATGACACGGAGGTGTTGCGAAAAGCCCTTTCGTCGCAAAGCGAGGAAATCGATGTGGGCGCAGCAGGGACAGCCTTGAGGTTTCTTACGGCTTATTATGCCATCATGCCTGGCATTCATCGTCTGAAAGGAAGTCATCGACTGATGGAACGCCCGATGGCTCCTCTGATTGATGCCCTGCAGCAATTGGGCGCATCTATTGACTTCCCGGTGATTCGTGGTTCTCGGTTGTCGGGTGGTCGTGTTGTGCTGCGGGGCGATATAAGTTCGCAGTTCGTTTCGGCCTTGCTCTTGATTGGTCCGATGCTTCCTTTGGGACTGCATATCGAAATGGTAGGTCGGATAGTGTCACGTCCGTATATCGAATTGACATTGCATTTGATGCGCGTGTTTGGTGCAGACGCGTGTTTCATTTCCAGTCATGGGTTGTTTGTCGCTCCAGGTCGTTACTGTTCCAAGTCTTTTGAGGTGGAAGCCGATTGGAGTGCCGCTTCGTATTGGTATGCGATGATGGGACTGAACGATGGTTTCAAGTTCCATTTCCCTGGGCTCTTGTCCAGTAGTGTGCAAGGCGATAGAATTATTGTGGAACTCATGAAGTACGAAGGTGAAGTGTTGGTCCATGATTTTACGGAAACTCCCGACATCGTACAGACCATGGCCGTATATTGTGTGCTGAAAGGAATGCGATTTGAGTTTTCGGGGTTGCAAAGTTTGCGTGTGAAAGAAACCGACCGGTTGGTGGCTCTACAAACTGAGCTGGCCAAGTGGGGGTATTGTCTGTCGGTGGCCGATGCAACGTTGTGCTGGCATGGCGAGCGATGCAATCCTTCCGATGAGCCGATTGAAACGTATGGCGACCATCGCATGGCTATGGCCTTTGCCATCGGAGCGGTAGTAGGTAAGGTCGTTCGTATTGCTCATCCGGAAGTTGTGAGCAAGTCATATCCATTTTTTTGGAAGGATTTGCAGGAAGTGGGATTTATGATCAATGGAGAAGAATCATGTGGGTCTTGATTGTCATTTTGGCCGCCATTACCTTGATTGCAATGCTGATAGGGCATTTGTCGTACAGGTACAAAAAGGAACCGCCTAAAATTATCACCGTTGATAGTGAGTGCTGTGGTCAGCATGAGGTGTGTGAAAAAGAAAGTTTGTTGGCTGCAGTCAGCAGGGGCGAGATCGAATATTACAATGATGAAGAGTTGGATCGTTTTCGAGGTTGCCGGTCCGATTCATATTCTTCGGAGGAAGTCGAGGAATTCAGGGAGGTGATGTACACCTGTCGCGAGGAGGAAGTGGCAGGGTGGAGTCGAAGCTTGCAACTTCGCGGCATTGAGTTGCCTGATGAACTCAAGGATGAATTGTTCTTGATTGTTGGTGAGCGTAGGATGCGTTCGTAAGTGAATATGGATGATGAACTAAGAAACGGTAATGATGGAGATTCTTCAATATGCTTTCTTTCAACATGCACTTCTGGCAAGTTTGCTTGCCAGTGTGTTATGTGGTTTTGTCGGTACATACATTGTAACCCGTCGTTTGGTGTTTATCAGTGGTGGCATTACACATGCTTCGTTTGGTGGTATCGGATTGGGCCTGTTTGCAGGCTTTTCTCCTATTTTGGGCGCTGCTTTGTTCTCCGTTTGTTCGGCTTGTGGCGTACAGTGGCTCAGTCAACAGAAATCCATGCGTGAAGATAGCGCCATTGCTACTGTGTGGACTGTAGGAATGGCACTGGGAATCATCTTCACGTTTTTGGCTCCGGGATTCACACCCGATATTACGACTTATTTGTTTGGCAATATACTTACGGTCACGACTGCCGATTTGTGGATGCTTGCCATTTTATGTTTGGTGGTTGTGGCATATTTTGTTTGCAACATACATTTGATTATCCATATCGCTTTTGACCGTGAATTTGTCTTGTCCCAGCATCTTCCTGTTTTTCGGGTGGAGTATTTCCTGATGGTGCTCATCGCATTGACCATTGTGGCTACTCTACGGATGGTTGGAATCGTATTGGTCATTTCGCTGCTTACTTTGCCACAGATGACGGCCAATTTGCTTGTGCTCAGTTTTCGGGGGATTATCCTTTACAGCACGTTAATAGGATTCTTGAGTTGCTTGGGAGGACTATTCGTCTCCTATCTGCTCAATATTCCATCCGGTGCTTGCATTATTCTGGTAAGCATAACCCTCTACGCGACAGTCAGGATCATTGTACCAAAATCACGCATACGGCATGGGGCACCTTGATGTCGTGGTGTGCGTCGGACAGTAGGCCTGTTTCTACATCTCGGGCAAAAACTTGTACCACATCGTTGTCGCGGCAAGCCACAAGCACATATTTTCCATTGGGTGATATGGCAAAATTTCTTGGATGTATGGCTGTGTTCTGGTAGCCTACTTTCTCAAGTTGCCCACTTTTTGCATCTTGCTTGAAGATGGCAATACCGTCACCTTGCAATCGATTGCTTGCGTATAGGAATTTGCCATCTGGCGAGAAGTGTATGTCGGCACTTCCACGTGCATATAATGTGTCGGCTTGGATTTCCTGAATCTGCATCAGGTCACCGTTGTTGTAGTCGTAGGCCACTACACTACCCGACAATTCATTGATGACGTACATGAAACGATGGTCTTTGGAAAAATCGAAATGGCGGGGACCCGACCCCAAAGGCATCTTTATTTTGGTGGCATTGTAGTCGGCCACCTTCCCGTTGGCTATGGGGAAGCGATAAATGTAGTCGCCACCCAAATCTATTGCGAACAGGAACTTTCCATCGGGTGAAACCTGAGTGGAATGTAGGTGTGAGCCTTCCTGACGGGTTGAATCCGGTCCATTTTCCTTGAATTCCAACAAATTTGCTTCTTGCAGGTTCCCTTGCTCATCGATTGGGAACACCGAAATGGTTCCCGAAGAATAATTGGCCGAAACCACATCCTTGCCCACAATCGTTACGTGGCAAGGACCTCTTCCTTTGGTCAGCTGGCTGTTCCGAAAGTCGAGTGTGCCTGTTTGCTTGTCGAAATCGAAAGCTGATACGGACGATCCATCCGATTGCTCGCTCACCGAATACACCATTTTCTGGTCGGGTGTCACAGCCAGGAACGATGGATTTTTCACTTCTGTGGTCGTTAGGGCCGTTGATGTTCCGTCTTCTTCATTAAAAGTGAATGTGTAGATGCCTTTGCTGTCGGTATCGGTGTAGGTGCCTACAAGCATGGTCAGGTTGTGGTTGTTCTGCTTGCATCCACATAGTAGTATGCAAAGCAGTAAGATGGAGATTTTGTTCATGACATTTTATGTGTTTGAATTGTGGAGTGGCAGAAACCAAAAGAGTGATTCTCACAGGAGAACCACTCTTTGTGTATGTCTTGTAGATTATTGTTCGGCTACGACGCTCACTTGCAGTGGCGATTGCAAAGCCGTGTGATAAGCTGTCAGGTAGTCAGTCCATGCCTGTTGGTTGGCAAAATCAGATTTTGTCCATCCGTAGCCCCAATAATAAGTGAAGGCTGTTCCAGGTTTGTAATTCTGCACGCCCATGACGTGTCCCATGGCAGTCCCTAACTTTTCTGCAAACATCACAACATTCGTTTCTTCAAATGCTGGCAATGTCAGAGCTCCAGGATATACTTTACCATCGTTTCCTACAGGATTCTGTGTCAGGTCTTCGTAGGAGATGAAGCGTTTTTGTCCATCCATTACATACTCCTCAGGATCGGCTTCGCGAAGCGATATGCCAACAGCCAACTTGGTTTCCTTTTGTAGGTTGTCGAATGTTACGACTGTCTTGTTGAGTTGAGAACCTTTGTCGAGGCTAATCAAGCGTGTTTCGGTGACATTCTCGTTGCCGTCGATACTGATAGGTCCATATACAAGCTTCACAGTAAAACGAAGTGGACCATTGTCGAGTATTTCGTAAGAATTGTAGCACCACGTATAAACGATGTTGTTCATACTGTCGAGTAGGGCAGGCGTGCAACAACCCAGTGTGGGACCTACTGCAAAGCAGTCCATTCCTTTCCCATGATCGATATGATAGGAAATGGCACGGCTGATGCTGTCGGCAGCGGCCTTGTTGCCTGCTTCGCGCAGTTCCTTCATCTTTTTGTGGGTTTCAGGGTTGAGGGCGGTGCCGTAGAGCTCTTCCAGTACAGGTTCTTCTGAAGCATATTTCAGGAATATGTCGAAACCGAATCCTTTTTCACCACGGGCTTGCAACGCTGGTCCGTATGTGCGGAAAGCCACGCGGTCGTTCTCCCAGGCCATGTCATCATCGCGTTCGGGGTATTGGCGTCCGCAAGCCACTTTTTTCCAGTCTGCGTGTTTGCCTTTCTTCACAGTGTAGGTGGATGTAGCGTTGGCTTGTACGTCGGCATTGAAGATGACCTTGTTGTCATAGGTTACTTGATAAGGGATTTCCTCTCCCTTTTCGTTGCAGATTACAAACTCATCACCCAACTGTGCAATCTCTGAAGCGGGGAATTCCACCATCTCGCCCGACCGGTCGGTGGGTAATGTGTTGGTTACGTTGAGTGTCACTTTCGGGCCACATGCCACACACGTGGCGGCAATCATTGTGGCGACCAATAACTGAATCTTTTTCATGGTCTTTAGAAAATATAAGCGGCAGATATTTGCCATGTTTTTGTCTTGACATCAATGTCCTCAAAGCTGTAACTGTTGCTCAGAGGTATCAGGTAGTTGGCACCTACTTGCAGGTGGTTCAACAATTTTAGTCCAGCTCCGAGGCTTAGTCCCACTTGAGCATCCTTCTTCTTCAGGCCTTCTGATTCTTTGATGTCTTTGAAATTGAAGAAGAAGTCGGGTCCTGCTGCCAAATATAAACCGG
Organism: Bacteroides sp. UBA1773; assembly: GCA_002315285.1. Classification (GTDB taxonomy): domain Bacteria; phylum Bacteroidota; class Bacteroidia; order Bacteroidales; family Bacteroidaceae; genus DCGR01. Next base: position 32,946 of record DCGR01000009.1, read on the forward strand.
CCAAACTGCCCAGTCCTATGGTGTATTTCAAGTTGACGGGAATCTCCAACCCTGATTGCTTGCATTCATCTTTCCCCCTTTGTGAATACAGCAGGGCACCATCAATGCCAATATTGATGATTGGAACTGTAAATTCGGCCATCGGACCAATAAAGAAACCTGTGGTGTTGTCTGAGTCGAGGTTCGCGTTCCCTTGTGACAAGCTTAGCTTCGCCAAGTTCAAACCGCCTTTTACACCAAATTTCAGTTGTGCTTGTGCTGGAATTGCAGAAAAGAGCCCAAGAACCAGTGTGCAAAGAATAAATAATTTTTTCATATCATTTTGTAATTTAATGTCCATGTCAATACTCTTCTTCATCAAAAATCGTACTACTATACTGCTTATCAATAATGTGGCTATATTAGCTGCATTTCAAGCAAACCTATTTGACGGTAGAAGGCGATGAAAGGCGGAAGAGAGCATATTTTCAATATGTAGGTGCAGGTTCTTCATACAATTGTGTGAATACCTCACGTGCTGGGATGCGGGTAATATTGCCGTTCTCGTCGCATCGCACAATCATCTCATTACGCATTGACTTCATACGCAATGTGTTGTATTCGGCTTTTTCCAAACCTTTGACAAGTATATCAAAATCTTTATCCGACATAAGCTCTTACTTCTTTATAAAGTTCTTTGTTTAGTGATGGTTAAATAATAAGTTGGTACGTTTTTGCCTTGGATTGTTGAGATATTTTGAAGTTGGGTTGAAGGAGCGTAGCGGGCTACGTGACTGAAACTCAGCTTCAAAATAGCCAACAAGATAAGGTAAAGGCGTGCCAGCGTAACTAAACATTTTATACCAAGTTATTTTTTAATCATCACTAAGTGAGTTTTTAGCAAAAACACAATGAAGGCAAGAATACAAAAGACCACAATAAACCAACGATACAATCTTCTGTCGTAAGTTTATTCCATTGGTTATCCGATGCCTAACTGTTATTTTGTGGTTTAATACTCTTCCTCGTCGAAGAAAAAGTCCTCTTTGGTGGGATAGTCTGGCCAGATGTCTTCTATGCAATCATAGATGTCACCTTCGTCTTCAATCTCTTGGAGGTTTTCAATTACTTCTGCTGGCGCGCACGAACGGATAGCATAGTCGATAAGTTCGTCTTTGGTTGCTGGCCAGGGTGCATCTTCCAGTTTAGATGCTAATTCTAAGGTCCAATACATAATTGCTCACGATTTATTGATTTTCGCGCAAAAGTAGAAAAAAAAATGTCATTTGCAATCTTTATCCCAAAATATTTCTGCTGTGTTTGTCTGAAAATTGATTTTTCGTGCCAACATGAAAAAGTAATCGGATAAGCGGTTCATGAATGCAAGAATATGTTCATCCACTTGGCAGGTCTCAGCCATGCGCAGAAGTTGCCGTTCGGTTCGCCGACACACCGTTTTCGTGATTTGGCATTGTGCCGACCCTTTGCATCCTCCGGGTAGTATGAAAGCATGGAGTTTCGGCACGATTCCATCCATTTCATCAATGGCAGTTTCCAGCTTTTGTAGGTCGTTGTCACTTAAATTGCTGGCCGATGACAGTTGTGTATCCGATGTGTCGGTGGCAAGGTGAGAACCGATGACGAACATTTTGTGTTGGATCCAAAGTGTGGTGGCTTTGTCCTCTTCATCCGTTAGGAATGTCCGGAGAAGGCCTATGTGGGCGTTCAGTTCGTCAACATCGCCGTATGTTTCCAGTCTTACATGCGTTTTGCTAACTCGTTTTCCTCCCACCAGTGAGGTCATACCCTTGTCGCCCGTGCGGGTATAAATAGAACATTTGCCCATTGTTATCCGTTCAGAAGAAATTTATCTTATAGTTTTTTTTGTATCTTTTTTTGTCGAAAAACACAATTCCTATGTCGTATAGGTCGAATGTTACGCCTGTATATTTGCTCTTTTCGATGTGCTTCCACCAATTTTCGTTGGCTTTGTTGTCATGGATGTGCCCGATGACCAGTATGGTGCCTTCGTGTGCTAAGCGATGCAGGCGTTTGTATGCCTTCTCGTTATTTTCAGTATGTCCAATGTGTATGAAATCTGTTTTCCCTTCTTCCGAGAAACTCTTGAAATGCGGACAAGCAGCTTTGATATAGTCCGTACACGATCCATCCCCACTTCCTTCTTCTATGATGGTTTTTGGATGAGCCCAATTCACGATCCGAAATAAAAGTCGGTTTACCTTTTCCCTATAGTGTGGTCCCTCTGGATAGTCACGTTCGTGCAGATCCGAATAGATATAATAAGGTAATGTCTCGTAAATCACATCATTGACAAAGGCAAAATCATTGGGCGACTGGATGCCGAATCCCTTGCAATAGGCTATTCGCTTAATCCATCTGTACAGGCGTGGTATCATGGCTTATCAACTCCAGTAACTTTTCTACGGCATTCTCTTCCGGAATGTTTTTCTCAATACATTGTTTGCCTTTGTAAAGGCTGATCTTGCCTCTTCCTGCTCCCACGTAACCATAGTCGGCATCCGCCATTTCTCCAATGCCATTTACGATACATCCCATGATGCCTATTTTCACCCCAGTGAGGTGCGAGGTGGCTGCCTTGATGCGTGCCACCGTGCTTTGCAAGTCATACATTGTCCGTCCACATCCCGGACATGAAATGTATTCTGTTTTTGTAAAACGTGCGCGGGCAGCTTGTAGGATGGTGTATGCTGTGTTCCTGATTTCTTCTTTTGCGATCGAATCGTTTTGGTTCAGCAAAAGCAGTCCGTCAGCGATGCCATCGACAAACAATACTCCAGCTTCACAAGCGGCTTTCAGCTGAAAATCCTCAAGCTTTGTCTCGTCATATTCCAAACAGACGAACAATGGATTGGGGATTCCTGCGTTCATGAGAGTGAAAGCAATGGCACGAATCTCTCCTAACCGGTTTCGTGTGGAAGGGTAGCACACCAGTTTGAGCGATGGATGCAGGCTGATGAATGATAGCAGCTCGTTGTCCATCGAAGCGACATTGAGTACGATGGTGTCTTTGATAGGCATTTCCTCCAACACGTCGGGCAAGGTGTCGGTGCGTCGTTCGGGCGCAAAGTAATTGAAGGTTTGGGGAATGATGTCAGTGGGCACTTCCAGCTTGCAAGGTCTGCAGGTGGTTGCAAATTCCACCAGTTTCTTGGCTATGGGTATCTCTGCCTCAGGTGCTTCGCTCAGCGACACACGCACCGTGTCTCCAATGCCATCCAATAGGAGTGCGCCAATGCCCACGGCCGATTTGATGCGTCCGTCTTCCCCCTCTCCTGCTTCGGTCACTCCGAGATGGAGCGGAAAGGCCATTCCTTCCTGGCTCATTTGGGCAACGAGTAGCCGTACGGTCCTGACCATGACGACGGTGTTCGATGCCTTGATGCTGATTACCACATTCCGAAAGTCTTCCTTTTGGCAAATGCGTAGGAACTCCATGCACGATTCCACCATTCCTTCGGGTGTGTCGCCGTATTGGCTCATGATGCGTTCCGACAATGAGCCGTGGTTCACACCGATGCGGATGGCTGTATGATGTTCCTTGCAAATCTGGATGAGTGATGCGAAATGGCTGATGTCACGATAATTGCCCGGATTCACTCTTACTTTTTCGGCATAGAGTGCTGCTACGTCGGCCACCTTGGGTGTGAAATGCACATCCGCCACCAGAGGGGTGTCGTAGCCTTGCGAGCGTAGTCCTATGTTTATTTGCTTCAGATTTTCCGCCTCGCGTACACCCTGCGTGGTAAGCCTTACGTACTCTCCACCTGCATCAATGATACGTTTTGCTTGTGCTATGCAAGCGTCCGTGTCCATTGTCGAGGTGTTTGTCATGCTCTGGATGCGTATCGGGTTCTCTCCTCCTAATGGAGTGTTGCCTACATAGACTACCGAGGTTGGCCGGCGTGAGTAATTGAATAAATCCATGTGAGGATGGTGAGTCAGTTGGTCTTGTATTCGTATGCTATCTCTTTGAGGTCTTGGTTTGCCTTCACGATTTTGTTTTTCAGTCCGGCTTTGTAGTCGGTCAGTCTTGTTGCGATGTCCTTGTCGCTGAGTGCCAGCATCTGCACAGCCAGGATGGCGGCATTCAAGGCTCCATTGATGGCAACGGTTGCCACGGGTATTCCGGGAGGCATCTGTATGATGGAGTAAAGGGCATCTACTCCGCCCAGTACATCACTTTTTATGGGTACTCCCACTACAGGCAGTGTAGTGTTCGCTGCGATGACTCCTGGCAAAGCGGCAGCCATGCCAGCGGCGGCAATAATCACTTGGATGCCACGCCCTGCAGCTCCTTGGGCAAACTGTTCCACTTCGTGGGGTGTCCGGTGGGCCGACAGCGCGTTCATCTCAAAAGGAATTTGCATTTGGTTGAGCAAATCGGCCGATTTCTGCATCACGGGCAGGTCGGATGTGCTGCCCATGATGATGCTTACGAGTGGAGTCATAGGATGGCCTGGTATGCGTCTGCGTCAAGTAAGCTGTCCAGTTCGGCTGCGTTGTCAACGCGCATCTTGATAATCCATCCTTCTCCGTATGGGTCACTGTTCACAAGTTCAGGGTGGTCGTTCAGTGATTCGTTCATTTCCAACACTTCACCTGCAACAGGCAAATACAGTTCGCTGACGGTTTTCACGGCTTCTACCGTACCAAACACTTCGTTTTGTGCAAGCTTGTCGCCTACCGACGTGATGTCGAGATATACGATGTCGCCTAACTGGTCTTGTGCATAATCGGTAATGCCTACTATGGCTTCGTTCCCATCGACGCGAATCCATTCGTGTTCGTTCGTGTACTTGATGTCTTTTGGATAATTCATGACTTTTTGTTTTTTATGATTGAGGTTGTAAATGAAATATGCTATATGAACAGGATGCCGGCTATCCCGCAGATTACTCCAATTGCAAATCCCCATGCTATTTCCATGATGGTGTGTTGTCGCACTATCATTCGTGCCGTACCCAACATGCCCGAAAGCAGCACGAATACGCATAGCCAATACACGGGATTGAAGTTGAATATGAAGCTGAGCGAAAGCAATCCGCCCACCATGAGCCCGCAACTGGCCACGTGTGTGCTGATTTTCCAGCGTATGTTGATGAGGGCGCATGACACCATACAAATAAGGCACGACATGATGATGCCGGAGATGCAACGGGGGAAGTGCATCTGTTGCATGGTGTAGTAGCACGCTGAGTAACTCAGTGTGGTAAGGATATAGGGCAGGAAACGGCTCTCTCGTTGTGCTAACTTGACGATGTTCCAACCTTTTATCTTGCGCACAGCCCAAATGGACAACTGGGGCAGCAACAACGTAAAGACAAACACGATGCTCAAGGTCATCAGTTTGTAGCTGAGGTGCATGATGTGGAGATAAGTGCATGTGAACAGGCATAGGTAGGCGAAAAACGGAAGGAACAGTGGCTTGATGAGCCATGCCAACACGCTCGATGCCTTGAGCATCCAGCTTATCGCTGTGATTCGTTTGTTGGTTCTTCTTGTTGCCATCTCTTTTTGTTCATTTGCGTAGCCGCGCCACGGCGATACCAAGCATTTCCCTGTACTTGGCCACTGTGCGTCGTGCTATGGGGTATCCTTTTCCTTTCAATATTTCCGACAGCTTGTCATCCGATAGGGGATGTCCTTTCACCTCGGTTTCTATACATTCCTTGAGTATGCTTTTTATCATGCGTACCGAGATTTCCTCTCCTTCATTGGTCGTATATTTGTGTCCGAAGAAGTGGCTGAGGGGAAATATGCCGAAGTCGGTTTGTACATATTTGCTGTTCTTGACCCTTGAAACCGTACTGATGTCAAGTTGTGCTCGTTCTGCCACATCCTTGAGTATCATGGGCTGCAACATGTCTTCATCGCCTTCAATGAAATAGGCTCTTTGTATGTCAATGATGTTTTGCATTACTGCCAACAGCGTGTTTCGGCGTTGTGTTACGGCAGCTATGAAGTTTTGGGCAGCTTCTATACGGTCCTTCATGAATGCCAACGCTTCGTTTTCTTTGACACTTAGCTGCTTGCGGTTTTGTTGCCGCCCGTTGAGTAGTTGGGCGAACTCTTGGCTGATGCGCAGTTCTGGAACGAAATCATCGTTGAGCCGAAGAACGATTTCCCCTTCGTCGGTAGTGGTGACGATGAAATCTGGTGTGATTACTTGATTGGCTTTCCCCTGGTATTCGTCCAATGCGCTTCCTGGTCTGGGGTTTAATCGGGTGAGTGAGGTGAAAAGCTCTTCGTATTGGTCTTCGTCCAGTTTCATCGCCTGCATAATCCGTTCTTTTCGCTTGTTGATGAAATCATCCCAGTATTTGCTGATCAACGTTATGCCGTCGTCGCGCAGTTGGCTTTCTGGTTTGCGGCGCAGCTGTATCAATAGGCATTCCTGCAAACTCGTTGCGGCTATGCCCGCGGGGTCGAAAGTCTGGATGATACGCAGTGTCTTTTCCACTTCGCTGGCTGAGGTCGGTAGGTCTTGGTACAGTTCCAGCTCGGCTGCCAGCGATTCTACAGGCTTTCTCAACAACCCATCGTGGTCGAGTGATCCGATGATGTATTCGGCAATCTCCGTTTCCCGATCCGAGAATGCTTGTGTGCCGACTTGTTCCTTGAGTACATCGTAGAACGACGGATTGTTCGAGATGGGAATCTCGCTGTTGGTCGATGAAGGGCTCACACTCACGTCGCGAAGCTTGTAGTCGGGAATGTCGTCTTCCGTACGGTAGTCGGCAAGCATGTCGTTGTCAAAGGCATCGATGGAGTAGGGGTCTGTCTCGTCGTTGGTGTTGGTGTCATTCTGATCGTTTTCATCCGAAGGAGAGTCGCTGTTGGGATCGTCATGAGTGGCAGGCACATCTTCTGTCAGCGCAGGATTCTTTTCCAATTCTGCGTTGAACCGTTGTTCCAGTTCTGTCGCTGGTATTTCAATCAATTCCGCTACAAGTATTTGTTGTGGCGAAAGTGTTTGAATCTGCTTTTGCTTCTGTAGCTCTCCTGAACGTCCTACCATAGGTGTGTTGCCATAACGGATGGCAAAGATAGTGCAATTAATCCAAATGATGAAATTCCCGTCTTTATTTTCTCGTTTTTTGGCCTTGCTGTTCCTCCATCAGTTTTACGAACTCCGTCATGCCGGCAGAAGCACCTTTTTGTATTACATGCACGTTTCGTGCCGATGAAATGGCCACACTCTTGGGGTCAATCAGATATACAGGTACGTCGTAAGGCACATAATTGAGGAGTCCGGCTGCCGGATACACATTCATGGAGGTGCCGATGATGAGGAAAATGTCCGCTTGTTCGCAGTAGGAAATGGCCTTTTCTATTTCTGGCACAGCCTCTCCAAACCACACGATGAATGGACGAAGTTGTGAGCCATCGGCGGCGAGGTCACCAATATGCACATCGTAGGCTTCAGGTTGGAGTTCCTTGATGTGTTTCGGGTTGTTTGGATCCCGTGAGGAGGTCACCTTGGTAAGTTCTCCGTGCAGGTGTATCACGTGTGAGCTTCCTGCCCGTTCGTGTAGGTTATCTACGTTTTGTGTCACGATGGTCACCTCGAAACTGTCTTCCAGTTGGGCAAGCAACAAGTGCCCTTGATTGGGTTTTAGCCCTGTCAGTTTTTTCCTGAGCGAGTTGTAAAAATCAGTGACGAGTCGTGGATTGCGTTCGTAACCTTCAGGTGTGGCGACATCTTCCACCCTGTTTTGCTCCCACAAACCGCCTGAGTCGCGGAATGTGCTCATGCCGCTTTCCGCACTTATGCCTGCTCCGGTAAGTACTACCAATTTTTTCTTCATATAGCTATTCCATTTGATTTCTTTCACAAAATTATTAAAAATCTGTGAAACACTGCCGTGATGTCAATAAAAAAGCCTAACTTTACGCACTTTTTGAAAATCAAGGATTTTTATGGATAAATTCAGTTACGCGATTGGCCTGGGAATAGGTCAGAATTTGATGAGCATGGGGGCAAAAGGTCTTCAGGTAGATGACTTTGCCAAAGCGGTTGCAGATGTGTTGAACGGTAATCCTACGGCAATTTCGCATACCGAAGCCCGTGACATTGTGAACAAGTATTTCTCGGAAATGGAAGAGACGATGAATGCCCAGAACATCGAGCAGGGAAAGAAATTCCTCGACGAAAATGCCAAACGTCCTGAAGTCACTGTCTTGCCGAGTGGCTTGCAATACGAAGTGATTAGCCAAGGCACGGGCAAGCAGCCGAAGGCTTCCGATCGTGTGAAAGTTCACTATGAAGGCACTCTGATCGATGGCACCATGTTCGATAGTTCTGTAAAGCGTGGCGAGCCAGCCGTGTTCGGAGTCACTCAGGTCATCAAGGGATGGGTCGAGGCCTTGCAGCTGATGAGCGAGGGAGCGAAGTGGCGTCTGTTCATCCCCTCCGATCTTGCCTACGGTGCACAACAGGCTGGCGAATTGATTCCCCCTTATAGTACGCTTGTTTTCGAGGTCGAGCTCATCAAGGTTCTTTAAACGAACAATTTTTTAAATTAAAATAGTGAAAATGAAAAAAATTAGTCTTGTCATTGCAGTGTTCGCTGCTGTATGTGCTTTTGTGGGATGTGCACAAACTCCTAAAGCTCAATTGAAAACCGATGTCGATTCGTTGTCTTACATGTATGGTCTTGCCAACAATCAAGGTATGCTTCCATACGCTCAGCAGCAGTTCGGGTTGGATACTACTTACATGGAACAGTTTGTCAAGGGTATTGTCGAAGGCATGAAGGATGCTTCGCCGGAGGCAACCGCTTATTTTGCAGGCGTGCAGATTGGTCAGCAGTTCGCAGGTCGCATTTTCAATGCCATCAATCAGGAGATTTCTGGCAGCGATTCAGTGAAAGTGCTTCCAAAGGAAAATCTGTTGGCAGGTTTCCTTGATGGCGTACAAAACAGAGGAATTTGCACCCCAGCACAGGCTGCCGAATTTGTTCAGTCGCATTCCGATAGCATTAAGAATCGTTTCATGAAGGAAACCTTTGCCGATGTCATTGCCGAAGGAGAGAAATTCCTTGCTGAAAACAAAACCAAGGAAGGTGTTCAGGTTACACCCAGCGGCTTGCAGTACAAGGTCATCACGGCTGGTACAGGTGAAATCCCTACCGAAAACGATAATGTGGAAGTAAACTACAAAGGTACCCTCATCGATGGTACTGAGTTCGATAGCTCTTATTCTCGCAATGAGCCTACTAAGTTCCGTGCCAATCAGGTGATTCCTGGTTGGACAGAGGCTCTCACAATGATGCCTGTAGGCAGTAAGTGGGAACTCTATATCCCATACGACTTGGCATACGGAAACCGTCAGGCTGGCGAAAAGATCAAGCCATTCTCCACACTTGTCTTCGAGGTCGAATTGATCAGCATCGTAAAGGACGACAAAAAATAAGCTGACGCATTTTGCGTGTCGATTCTGACGGCAGAGGCAGATGTCTGGTGGAAACCGGGTGTCTGCCTTTGTTGTTTTTCTGCGTCGCGGAAGTTTTTGCTTTCATCAAGAGTGTCAAAAAGCGTATGGATTTCGTCAGGGTTAGGTGACGATCCCCTTCGGCCATGCGATTTGTTTTTATTCGGTTTCTATGCATTTCCAATGACGTTTTTGTTTATTTCAGTTGATTTAACATATTTTTACATGTGTTTTGCAAACTGAATTTTGCAAATTTTTGCCTTGAAAATAGAGCAGTTTGGAAAAAAACGGGGGAATCACCCATTTTCTCATCAAGTTATTTATGTTTTTTTTGCAAAAGTTTTGCGGAATTAGTTTTTCTTTCTACATTTGCACCGACACTTTCGCTGAAAGTTCCCTCGCCAAGGAGCCAAAGTGGAAAGTGTTGACATCGATGGAAAGACGTTGACTTACGTTTTGTCCCGCTATCTTGAACCTCGCAAGTTCAGTTGACTTGGTTCGTTGGATAAAACATGGTCAATTCCGCTTGGAGCAATTGTAGGTTGCGTTTTTGTCGCACCTAACAATTACCGAGACTGTTTTGACATGTTTTCCGAATTGTAGAAAGGGGTGGTAACACCATGGTAGCAGGATACGCAAAAGCCGAATCCCGCGTTTTTTTATCCGTGTCGTTGCAGAAAAAAAAGTATGAACCGTCCGGCATTCAGGGATTCACCGGGCACATGAAAGAGACAAAGACATGAAACGACTGTTCATTCCCTTGATGAACCATGCAGCAGGTGTCCCCATCAGTTGCAGGGTTTTGTCGTGTGTATGGAGTTTGGGAGAAGTTGACAGTGCGGTGAAGCGTCATATATTTAGGTGTATGTGTCAGGTCTTTCCTGTTTGTCGTATGCACATTCCGTCAATGATTATCGGGTGGAAACAACCAACCAATTTTATAAATAACTTTAGTATTAACCCAATTAACCTCAAAATGCCAATGAATTAAAGACCAATCAAATCCTACAAGAATCTTTTGTTGGGACCCGTGTGGTCCAGAGTAACAACGTCCCGTCAGAGGGACAAAAATTAATAATCTTATTAAAATAAACCAAAAAGATGAAAAACGATTGTGTACAGTCGGATTACCCTAATCCGATTTCAATGCTGTCGTTGTGCAGATTTCTGAAGCTGTTCCTCTTGTTGCTGTGCTTCTCTGTAGGTACGGCATTTGCCGCCGATGCAGCGGCCAAGTCAGCGAAGTCTGTTGACGAGAGTAAAGCAGTGACCCAGTCAGGCATTACTGTGACTGGTGTTGTTACCGACCAGAACGGCGAGCCGATTATCGGTGCCAATGTGGTTGTAAAGGGAAACACCCAGACGGGTACGATTACGGACTTCGACGGAAACTTCACGCTGAACGTGCCGGCAAACTCGACCCTGGTTGTTTCGTTCGTGGGCTATGCCACCAAGGAGATTCCCGTGAAGGCAGGCCAGAAGAAACTGACAGTAGTCCTCTCCGACGACTCCGAGCAACTGGAGGAAGTCGTAGTCGTAGGTTACGGTGTCCAGAAGAAGGAGAGCGTTGTAGGTTCTATCGCCCAGGTGGGCAGCAAGGACTTGCGCCGTGCTGGTAACTCATCCGACTTGACCGAGAGCCTCGCAGGCCAGATGCCAGGTCTTGTGTCCCTGTCGTCATCAGGCGAGCCTGGTGGTGTGCTCACGGGTGAGAGCTCCACAAGTATGTATATCCGTGGTAAAACGTCATGGAACGGTGGTAGCCCGCTGATTCTCGTGGATGGTGTCGAGCGTAACATGAACAACATCGACGTGAACGAAGTAGAGCGCATCTCCATCCTGAAGGACGCATCCGCAACAGCCGTGTTCGGTGTGAAGGGTGCGAACGGTGTCATCCTGATCACCACCAAGCGTGGTTCGGAAGGCAAGACGAAGCTGAACTTCAACTACACTCTGACCGGCAAGATGCTTTCGAAGCAGCCCGACAAGGCCGACTCCTACGATGCCATGATGGTGAAGAACGAGTCCATCGAGCGCGAGGGTGTGCTGAACGAACCTTCCTGGAGCTTCTATGTTCCGCAGGATGTAATTAACCACTTCCGCAACCAGACAGCTGAGGAGGCCTTGATTTATCCGAATGTTGACTGGGAGAAGGCTCTGTTCAAGGATTTTGCTGTGAACACGCACCACATCACAGCCAGTGCACAGGGCGGATCGAACAAGATCCACTACTTCGGCTCTGTTTCCTACCTGCACGAGGGTGACCAGTTCAAGAAGTACGACAATGGCAAGGACTACAAGCCAAACTACGACTTCGACCGTCTGAACTTCCGCAGCAACATCGACTTCAACCTGACGAACACTACGCGTTTCAAGATCGACCTCTCCGGATTCTTCAGCCGCAAGAACACCAACTACAACAACGAGGGTTCCACAAGCCGTGCCGACGGGTGGATGTGGTCGGCCACCTACAACCTCGCTCCGAACCTGATGATCCCGATGTACCCCGATGGCTATTGGGGTTGCTACTCCGATGGTGCCAACAGTTCGGCCAACCCGGCCGCCGTTGTGTATAACATCGGTCTGCGCCAGACCCGTGCCACTTCCCTGAACGCCAACTTCAAGTTGGAACAGGATCTCGACATGATTACCAAGGGCCTGAAGTTCGAGGCGTCGCTCTATTACGACAACAACATCCGCTCCGAGGGTGGTATCTACGACAACACCAACCACGTGCGCGCGTCGGAGTCCTCCACCACCGTGGCCTACAAGTACATCGACTACTTGAACTACACGATAGCAAAGAAGACCAATCCGAACGCAGACGTTGCCGATTATACTTCTTACTATCCACGAAGCACCGACGATTACGACTGGATTCGTCCGGAGTGGTCAACCCGCGAGGAGGAAGTGGGCGACGGTAAGAACTGGACCAGCGGCATCCCTGTGATGCGCCGCATGGTGTATCAGGGCCAGCTGAGCTGGAACCGCAGCTTCGGCGTACACAACGCCTCCGCCATGGGCGTGTTCAAGCGCGAGGAATATGCCATGGGCTCCATGTTCAAGAAGTACCGTGAGGACTGGATCTTCCGTGCCACCTACGACTACGACGGCCGCTACATGTTCGAGGCCAACGGTGCCTACAACGGTTCCGAGCAGTTCGGTCCGAACTACCGCTTCGAGTTCTTCCCATCGTTGGCCTTGGGCTGGTACCTCTCCAACGAGAAGTTCTGGAAGGTCGATTGGGTGAACCGCCTGAAGTTCCGTGGCAGCTGGGGTAAGGTCGGCGACGACAACATCTCCGGTTCGCGCTGGTTGTATTCTTCTCAGTATTCTACAGGCGGTAACAAAGCCCGCTTGAACAATTCTTACAGCGGAACCAGTCCGTACACTCTTTACATGGAATCGGTAATCGGCAACCCCGACATCCACTGGGAAACCGCCACGAAGGTGAACGTCGGACTGGAAGCCGGCTTCCTGAAGGACATGTTCACCCTGAGCTTCGACTACTTCACCGAGGACCGCTACGACATCCTCCTGGCAGGTGGCTCGCGCTCCATCCCATGCTTCTTCGGTGCCACCGCCCCGAGCGCCAACCTGGGTAAGGTGAAGTCGCACGGCTTCGAGTTCGAGGTGGGCTTCAACAAGCAGATTACAAAGGACTTGGGCGTGTGGGTGAAGGCCAACTACAACCACAACCAGAACGAGATTCTCGAGAAGGACGACCCACAGTTGCAGTTCGACTACCTGAAGGCCAAGGGCTACCAGATAGGCCAGACCAAGAACAAGGTCAGTGCCGAGATGTACACCAACTGGGACATGGTCTATGCCAGTGTACCGACCGAGAACAACGACAACCAGAAGCTTCCGGGCTACTGGAACATCATCGACTTCAATGGCGACGGTGTGATCAAGGATTCCGACGATACGCCTCCTATAGGCTACTCCGAGATTCCGCAGAACACGGGTGCCGTTACCTTGGGCCTGGACTACAAGGGCTGGAGCTTCATGGCACAGTTCACTGGCGCCAACAACGCAACCCGCGTCATCAGCTTCGACAATTTCACCAGCTCTTATGACATGGTATATGCTGACAACCTGAACTACTGGTCGTTGAGCAATCCGACCGGTGACTCGTTCGTACCCCGCTGGAAGACTTCAGGCGAGAACACGGGAAGCTACTATGTATATGATGCCTCATACGTTCGTCTGCAGAACATCGAGCTGTCCTACACGTTCGACATGAAGAACGCCTTCTTCAAGAAGATTGGCTGCGACAACCTGCGCCTGTTCCTGAACGGCAACAACCTGTTCTTCTGGTCCGACCTGCCCGACGACCGTTCTACCACATACTCAGGCGGTAGCGCCACCGGTGGTGCATACCCGACCCTGAAACGTATTAACCTGGGTATTGACCTCTCATTCTAAAATGACATGACTATGAAAAGTATAAAAACCATATTCTACAGTTTGCTCTTTGCGGCAGTGCTTGCCGTTCCCATGACATCCTGTAAGGACTATCTGGACAAGGCTCCGGATTCCGACATTTCCGACCAGGACGTGTATGGCGACTTTACCAGCTTCCAGGGCTTCGTGGAGCAGATGTACAAGTGCATCGCCGACCCAGACAAGTGTGGTGCATGGAACAATTATTCGTTTGCCGACGAGAACCTCGGTCCCGGTCAGTATGCGTTCGACCTCGGCAACTATTGGAATTCTTCCACCTATTTTTATGGCACGACTCCAAACCCCAACGACAACACCACGCGTAACCGCCGTATCTGGGAATGGGCATGGTATGCCATCCGTGTAGCCAACCTTGCAATCGCCAACCTCGAACCTGCCGAAGGTGCTGAAAGCGTGTTCCAGGGTACGGACGAGGAGAAGAACCTGTTGCTGGGTCAGGCCCTGTTCTTCCGTGGCTGGTTCTACTTCGAGATCTGCCGTTTCTGGGGTGGCATGCCTTACATCATACATCCCATCGGTGCTTCCGAGAACATGACCACCGAGGAGTACAACCGTCTGAACTTCCGTGACACCGCGCTGCTGATGGCCGCCGATTTCGACAGGGCAGCACAGCTGTTACCCGAAGACTGGGACGATACCACAGCCGGCCAGGCCACATCGGGTCACAACCACCAGCGCGTGAACAAGTACTTTGCTCTGGGCTACAAGGGCAAGGCACTGCTCTATGCCGCCAGCCCGATGATGCAGGAGGAAGCCACAGGCACTTCAAAAACCTGCTACGACTTCGATGGCAACCTGTGCAAGCAGGCTGCCGAGACGTTTGGCGAGTTGATCTCGCTCTGTGACCAGACTGGAGACTACAAGTTGCAGCCCAAGGCGACATACGATTACATCTTCTTCCGTTGGAACAACCAACGCCCCGGTGGCGATGAGGCCATCATGATGCCAACCATCTACGAGAACAATCGTACACGTTGGTCGGCCATGGGCCAAACCGTTCCCGCCGACCTCGGTATGAACAGTGGCGGTCCCGACGTCCCGACCCACAACATCGTGAAGAACTTCTACATGGCCAACGGCCTGCCCATCGACGACCCCGATTCGGGTTACGACCCTCAGCATCCTTGGGATAACCGCGAGTTCCGCTTCTACAACAACATCATCTATTACGGCGTGCGCATCAGTACCATTCCCAACTTGGAATTTGCCAACGGCCTGGAGACCGGTGGATTCCGTCGCACGATGTCGAAACCTACCCCGACGGGCTACTACCAGCGCAAGTTCAACGGCATGGGCGCCGATTACAACACCTCCTCAGTTGAGGGTCTGCAAGCATTCTGTCCGTTCCTCCGCTTGGGAGACATCTACCTGATGTACGCCGAGGCTGTGAACTTCATGACCGGCGGCGGCCCTTCGGCCAAGGCAAGTAGCTGTAGCCTGACCGCCATCGATGCGGTGAATGCTATCCGTAACCGTGTGGAATTGCCCGACCTGACAGCAAAATACACGGCTGACAAGCAGGTGTTCTTCGACGACCTGATCCAGGAGCGTGCCGCCGAGTTGTTCATGGAAGGCGCCCGTTTCTGCGACTTGCGCCGTTGGAACCTGAACTACGATCCCAAGTACCTGGACAAGACGGCTCTCGACTACGATTTGGATGCTGACGGCAATCCCTGCAACTTCTCAGAGCGCGTGGTCATCACCCGCACGGCTGCGAAGAAGCACAACTGGCTGCCAATCCAGGTGAAATACACGAAGATCTACCAAGGATTCGCCCAGAATCCGGGATGGTAATATGAACAGTAAAATTAATACGATAAGCAATGAAAACATCATACACTAAGATAGCGGCTCTCCTGTTCGCAGCCCTGTTGTCCTGTCCGGGCAACATGTCGGCCCAGCAGAAGGAGAAGTCGATCATCATCGAATCGTCCGTCAAGGACGAGAATGGTGCTCCCATCGCCAACGCCGAGGTGTTCAGCGGCAACGCCTACGCCCGTACGGATGCCGATGGCCGGTTCACCATCTCCGCGCCTGCAGGCAAGGCCCAGCTGATTATCGAGGCCGACGGTTACGACACCTTGGCAATGGCCATTGACGATGCTGCCAACGAAAGCGAGTTCAGCCTGAAGGCAAGCACGTTTCTCTACAATGTGAAGGATAAGGTGAATCTTGGCTTCCGTAAGGCATACGCTGGTGACATTGCCAGTGCATACACCAAGGTGAACACCGTTGACATGAACAAGTACGACCACCAGCTTTGGGCCGCCGACATCCTTGCCGGCCGTGCACAGGGCATGTTGGGCAGCAAGAACATCCGTGGCATCGGTACCGGCATCGACGTAGCTGCCGAGACCGACACGGGTGAGTCCATCGAATCGGCATCCAACAACGGAAACGCCCTCTACATCGTGGATGGCCTTCCCCGCGACATCCAGTCGCTGCGCGCCGACGAAATCGAATCGATCACCGTGCTGAAGGACATCAATGCCACCGTCCTCTACGGAGCGCAGGCAGTGAACGGCGTAGTGCTCATCACTACCAAGCGTGGTGCGGCTCACAAGAACTCGGCAACCTTCTCGGCCAACTACGGTCTGTCGTCGGCCATCGAGAAGCCCAAGTACCTGAATTCCGCCGACTACATGACGGCGTTCAACACCAACCGTGCGATGGACGGTCTGACTGCCCAGTACAGCGCGGATGAGATCGCCAACTACCGCAGCGGCAACAAGTACCGCTATGCCAACAACGACTACTACTCGAGCGACAACCTGAAGAGCATGAAGAACTACTTCGACCTGCAGGGCGTGTTCGAGGGTGGTAACGACACCGCACAGTACTATGCTACAGTGGGTTGGTACTCACAGGGCAGCATCTTGAACTTCGGTGAGTGGAAGAACGCCCGCAACAACATCTTCAACGTACGCGCCAACGTCGACCTGAAGATCAACGACTGGATCAAGACAGCCGTTGACGGTCTGGCACTGTTCGGCCAGAACAACACCGGCCGTGGCGACTACTGGGGCACGGCAGCCACCGAACGTCCGATGGAGTACTCTCCGCTGCTGCCCATCAGTCTGGTAAGCGGCGAGAGCGCATTGGCTACTGCAAATGCCAGCAAGTACATCATCGACAACGCCTACATCCTCGGCGGTACGACTTCCTTCACCAGCAACCGTTTTGCCGACGGTCTGGCAGGAGGTACCTACTCGCGCGTGACCCGTAAGTTCTCGTTCAACAACCGCATCGACTTCGACCTGTCGCAGATTACCGAAGGCCTTTCGTTCCACACGAACGTCAGCTTCGACTTCTACAACGCGTTCGACCAGACGGTCTATAACACCTATTCCGTATATCAGCCCACCTGGGGCGACGGCGACAAGATCACTGCCCTGAAGCAGATTGGTACCGACAGCCGTCCTGGTACGCAGTCGGTAGGCAACACGTTGTTCCGCCGCCGTCTGGGCTTCTATGCACAGGCAGCCTACGACCGTACGTTCGACGACGTGCACCACTTTGTTGGTAACCTTCTTGTATATCATTCAGACCTGAAGATTTCCGGCACCTACCAGCCGGTGAAGGCTTCCCACCTCGGCCTGCAGCTGAACTACACCTACGACAAGAAATATATGGTTGACTTCAGCGGCAACTACGCTTGGTCGGTGAAGCTTCCCTCGGGCAACCGTGGCAGCATTTCCCCATCGGCCTCCCTGGGCTGGGTGATGAGCCGCGAGAACTTCCTGCAGGATGTGGAATGGATGGACTACCTGAAACTGAAGGCTTCCGCCGGTATCCTGAAATCAGACATTCCCGTGGGTGGCTACTACCTGTATGATGGAGCCTATGTCACCTCAACTTCAATGTCCTGGTATGATGGAGGTAAAAGCCGCTCCAGCTATCTGTCATCGCGTGGTGCCAACAGCAGCCTTGGCTATGCAGAGCGCAAGGAACTGAACGTCGGTCTGGAGGGCACGTTCTTCAACAAGAGTGTGACCGTTGATGCCAACGTGTTCTGGGAGAAGTACGGCAACCTGGTGGTACGTCCTACCTCGGCCTATCCAAGCTTCTATTCCGCCTTTGTGCCTTACGAGAACTACAACGAGGACACATACCGTGGCTTTGACCTTGGCGTGAAGTATCAGAAGAACTTCGGTGACTTCCGTTTCATGGCAGGCGTGAACATGCTGTACGTCGATTCCGAGCGCAAGATTGTCGATGAGGTATATCCGGCATCCAACATGTACCGTCGGGGCCATCCGCGTGACGCATACTTCGGACTGGAGTGTGAGGGCATCTTCCAGAGCCAGGCCGAAATTGACGCCTACGAACAGCAGCTGATCAACAGCAGGGCCGACAAGACCGACACAAGCTCACCCTGGGGATTCGGTACCGTGAAACCCGGTGACCTGAAATACAAGGATGTGAACGGTGATGGCTATATCAACTCGAACGACGAGACATATCTGGGCCGCTGGAATGCTCCCTTGAGCGGTGGTCTGGAACTGAACCTGGGTTACAAGGACTGGAACCTGTACGTATTGGGTGAAAGCCGCTTCGGTGGCAATGGCTTCAAGGAAAGCAGCTACTACTGGATTGAATCTACCGACAAGTACTCTGAAATTGCCCTCAACAGCTGGACGGAGAGCAATAAGTCGGCAGCCTATCCGCGCATCACTACGCAGACGGGTGCCAACAACCTCCGCCGTTCTACCTTCTGGATGTACAAGACGGATTACTTGCAGATTCGCAAGATTCAGCTTACTTACCAGATGCCCGACAATATCGCCAATGCGATTTATATGAAGAAGATGAGTGTATATTTGGATGCCACCACCCCGTTCCGTTTCGGCGCGAACCGCGAGATCCTGGATATGGCGATTGGAGCAGAGCCAAACTACAGAACCTTCTCAATTGGATTCAAGTCAACATTCTAATTGATAAAACAGTTGAATATGAAAAAGTTTAAATACTTGGTTTTGTTTCTGGCAGCCGTGCCGTTCGTCACTTCGTGTGAGGACCCCATGAAGCCCGAAATTGAAAACATCAAATCATACGAGAAAGTTACCAAAAATCCGTACTGGTTCGAGGGTCTGTTGGACTATGCCTACGTGACCATCCCAACCTACGACTACAAGTTCGATGAGGTGGCTACTGACGATGCAGTGTCCAATGTGGCGAACAACAGCTATCGGAAGATTGCCATGGGAGGCTGGACTGCATCGAATGACCCAGAGAAACAGTGGGATGTCTGCTACAAGGCAATCATGAACCTGAACCAGTTCCTGAAATCAGTAAACGACGTAGTGTGGACTTCCGGCGGTTCTGCCGAGGCACAGGCATTGAACAAGGCTTATGCGAAGCGTCTGTCAGGCGAGGCTTATGCATTGCGTGGCATCATGAAGTTCTATCTGCTCCGCAACCACGGTGGTGTGGGTGCCCTCAGTGGCACCCTGCTGGGTGTGCCCATCTATGACACTTACTTGAGCGAGACGGATATGAGCTATAATTTCGCAGGCACTCCGCGTGCCACCTTTGCCGAAGGTGTTGACAATGCACTGGCCGACCTTGACAAGGCCCTGACTTTCCTGCCCGAGCAATATGGTGACAAGGCAACTCCGGATGCCAAGTACAGCGACCTGACCACAGACCAATATAACAAGGTGTGCGGCAAGGAAACCGTACAGCGCATCGATGGCCGCATCGTGAAGGCATACAAGGTCCGCCTGAACCTGCTGGCTGCCAGCCCTGCTTTCGGTACTACCAGCTGGGAAACTGCTGCCACTACCGCCGGCGACATGCTGAGAGATAACGGTGGTCTGGAGAACATCGACCCGACGGGCAATGTTTGGTTCCTTGCAAGCCAGGTTTCTGCTGACATCTCCACGATGTCGAAGGAAAATATCTGGCGCCGCAGCTACCAGAACATCAATACCTGGGAAGGCAACAACTATCCTCCTTCGCAGTATGGCAAGGGTCAGGTGAACCCGACCCAGAACTTCGTGGATGCGTTCCCGATGCTGAACGGTTATCCCATCAGTGACCCCAACTCGGGCTACGATGCAAAGAACCCGTATGCCAACCGCGACCCGCGTCTGGCACAGACCGTTGTGTATGACAAGAGCAAGGTTCGTGACGCGGTCATCGACATCCTGAGTGGTGATACTGATGATGGGACAGACAAGGTCGCCACTTCAACTCGTACAGGTTACTACCTGCGCAAGCTGTTGCGTGAAGACGTGAATATGACTACTGGCAAGACCAGCACGCAGTATCACCTCATCTACCATGTCCGTTTCACTGAAATGTACCTGGCATACGCCGAGGCAGCCAACGAGGCTTGGGGTCCTAACGGCAAGGGCTCATACGGCTTCTCGGCCAAGGATGTCATCGCAGCCATCCGCAAGCGTGCCGGCATCCAGCAGCCCGATGCTTACCTGAACAGCATCACCAGTCCGGAAGCCATGCGTACCCTCATCCGCAACGAGCGCCGCCTTGAGCTCAGCTTTGAAAGTTTCCGCTTCTGGGACTTGCGCCGTTGGAATGCCAACCTGAACGAGACTGCAAAGGGTGTGAAGCTTGACAATGGAACTTACCAGAGCTATCCAGTGGAGGAACGTGCATACGGCAACCACATGGTCTATGGTCCTATACCTGAGACAGAGATTACCAAGTTCCCCATCATCGAACAGAACCGAGGCTGGTAATTATTGTAGAAACGAATTAAAGAAAAGACAATGAAAAAGTTATTTTTTACATTCATGATCGCATCGCTGGGGTTGGTGTCGTGCCATAACTTCGATACTGACTTTCCCGATTTCGACTACACGACGGGTTACTTCCCTTACCAGTTCCCAGTGCGCACACTGATACTGGGCGACTACATCTTCGACAACGAGAACGACAACGCACACAAGTTCGTCATCTCGGCTGCCATGGGTGGTGTCTATTCCAACTCGAAGAACCGCGTGTTGAACATCCAGGTGGATGAATCCCTTTGCAAGAATGTTGGTTTCTCGGGCGGTGGCGCCATCAAGGCCCTGCCATCGAGCTACTACGAATTGAGCAACGCTTCCCAGATAACCATTCCGAGCGGTTCGGTGAACGGTGGTATCGACGTACAGTTGAAAGATGCCTTCTTCAGCGACCCGGATGCCATCAAGAACACTTACGTGGTGCCTGTACGTTTGGTTTCCACGAACGACCTCGACAGCATCCTCGTAGGTTCCACTACTACTGCCAATGCTGACATCCGTTTCGAAAGCCAGTGGTCGGTAGCTCCGAAGAACTTCACGATGTTCGGCATCAAGTTCATCAACGAGTGGCATGGCAACTACTTCCATTACGGAAGCAGTACGACCAACGGTGTGGCTGATGCTTACAAGGAAGTGTATGTGGAGTACAATGACGTGTATAAGCTCATTACCTCAGGCCGCAACCAGTGCTCCCTGACCACCTTGCTGGAATCGAGCTCATGGAGCAAGACTGTCACCCTGCTGTTCAACTTCAGCGGCGACAACTGCACCATCACGGCTCCCGAAGGCGCAAGCTACACGGTCAGTGGTACGGGCACTTGGAACAAGGCTCAGGACGGCTACGACTCGTTCGGCAACAAGACCCGCAACGTGCTGAGATACAGCTACACCGTGAAGGAAGGTTCCAACACCTACTCGGCCAACGACAACCTCGTTGCCCGCGACCGTGCCGTGACGCTGGAAACCTACACTCCGGTAGCTCTCTGATAAGCATCCTTGCTTAGTCTATAAAAAAGGCGGACCCATCGGGCCCGCCTTTTTTTGTAGGCATTTCGTTCTTCGTGCATCAATGCTCTTTGCACCTTTTGGGTACTCAAAGAAAGGATTTCCCTCAAAAAATCACTGGCTTCTGTTGGTTTGAATTACTGGTTCCGTAATAAAAAATCTCTGGGTCCGTTCCAAAAATGTACTGGTTCCTCTGCAAAAAGGAGAGAGAAAAATTGCAGGCAGTTGCAGGGTAGTGAAAATGGCCGACAGAAACTGAATGTCGAACTCCCTCCTTTGGGGCAAGGATAGGAGAGAGTGCGTCCATTTAGTAACGTGTAAAAATGTGGATGGTCTCACGTTACAAATTGGACAAGTTATTTTTTACACGTTACTTACTGCCCAATACTGCTTCTACGAGAGGCCTGTAAATAAAAATTAGAGGCCTGTAAAATGGATTTTTGAGGCCTCTAAATAAAAAGTACAGGCCACAAAATTGTAGGCCTTTTGTCAGTTGTCAGTTATCAGTAAATATATCCAAGTTATGGCTATGGTTCTCAGTTATGGTTTTAGTCATAGATAAGGGTCTCAGTTCTCAGCTCCCTTCCCTATAGGGCAGGGTTGGGAAGAGGCTTTTTGCTTAGAGAGGTTCGGTGATGATGAGCTTATACAGATGGCAAACACCCTCACAGGCCATGGCTCCTACACTGAAACGTTCGGGCAAATCGGGACAGCTGACTCCGAAATGGTGTCCGTTCATGGATACCTCCAGACCATAGTCGGACGTGGTGACCGACATGACGACCCGTTCGTTGTCGGCAACAGGGAACTGGCAGTAGGCCATGCGGGTGACATCGACTTCGGGTACGGTTGGGTTGGGAACACGCACGTCCCATACGTTCACGCCATCCTTATAGGCCACCGACTCAAAACGACGGCCGTAGGTGCGATGCCCGTTGAAATCGAAGAATTTGTCGCATATCGGGATAAGGGGAGCACCCAGTCCTTCGAAATCACATTCCAAGGTAATCGTACACCCTTTGGCAAAGAGTTGCTCGGTCTGCAATCCGATGAATGCGCTGGGATCGCGTGCGGCATCGAAGGTGGCATGGGTAATACAACCTTTCCCGGCACTCAGGGTGTCGAAAGTGGTGTTGTGGATGGAATAGCAATAAAACAGACCCGGAGGAATGGTGCCATTGGTGAAGTCGAATACGGTTTGGCGTACGTTGGTAGCAGGGGCTTCAACAGACTTCTCGCTTTTGCAGCCAGTGTAACCCGCAAGGGTTGAGAGTGCCACCAGAACGGTTGACAGGCTTTTGGCGTGGATGTTTGAAAGTTTCATTTTGTGGCTTTGGTTATTTATGGTTTTTATTGGGGCGCTTTGAATACGAATTCCAATCCATCGTAAGGAGCACGGAGAGGAGCAGGCAGTTGTGCATCGAGTTCGGCTTGTGTGCCGTGTAGGGTGCGTGCCATGTGGGTGAGATAGACAGGCTGGCCAGAGGGAGGGGTGTAACATCCTGTCTGGGTGAGAACTTGTACGATCCGTTGCACGGTGCTTACATCCGAATGACAGAACAATCGGAAATCCTTGTCGAAGCCTATGCCCATGGTGGCCTCCATGATGAGTGCCGTGATGGGATTGCGTTGCTCTTGCTTGAGGTGTGCGTCAATGCCGGCTATGCGGGTGGCAACGGCGGTGAGTCCACCGGTGTCGGTGGCATAAAGCAAGCGGACATTCCCTTTTTGTATGAGATAGATGAGTGTCTGCTCGTGGTAGTCAGATGTGGCATGGTTGGCGGGCAGTGCGGTAAGGGTGATGCCATTGATGGCAACGGATTCGCCCAGGTCGAGCGGAGTGATTTCGGGTATGGGCAGGTTGAGCTGCGCGGCGGCTTTTTGAAAATCACTTCGGGCACGTCCAATCCAGGTAAGGCCTACATATACTTTGGGAATGCCTAAACGGACTGCTTCCAATGGCTTGTAGTGGTCGTTGTGGGAGTGAGTGTAGAAAATGGCCTTGGGCTTGCAGCCTTGGGGTAGCATGTCGAGTACGGTGGGTGTGAGGTCGATGAGGATGGTGTCATCGAGCAATACGCTGGCATTGCGTCGAAGTTCGCCTCGATCGTCACGGCCGTCCCAGTCGGCGGCACCCGTTCCGAGAAAGCGTACCCGGAGGCCATCGTCCGTGGAAGGTACATGGCTATACGATTGTGCATGAATGCTTTGTAGGTTGGCGGCTACGAAAGCCGATGCCGACCATTTTAGGAAATTCCGTCTATCCATATCGTATTTTCTGAAAAGATTTCGTTTGTTTGGGCAAAAATACAATTTATTGGACTGAAATTCAAGCAAAATGTTTTCTTTTCCAGAAATATACGCTGATTTTGCACAATCGGTTGCAAAATGCCGTGTGGGCTCGATGAATTGTTTGGAATGGAGCTGCTGACTCTTCCCATGAGCTCATGGGGAAAGGCTACACACTTTTCGGTATATCGAAAAATTGTGTCGTTTTTGCAGAATCATTTCGTTATACCGAAAGGATGTGCTATATTTGCGGAACAATTTCGATATGGAGAAAAGAGAATGAAAACTGTCAAAAGACAAACATATATTGACAAGGTGGCACCATTCATAGATTCAAATCTGATTAAGGTGTTTACAGGCAGCCGACGTGCTGGAAAGTCCGTCATGATGCAACTGGTTCAGGATGAACTGGTGAGGCGAGGGGTGGACACGGATCAGATTCTTTCTGTGAATTTCGAATCAAGGATGGATGGGATGTCTGTAAGTGAAGAAATGATATGGAAAATGGTGAGGGAGACTGCAAAGGGAACCTGCAAGCGCGTATATGTGTTCTTTGATGAGGTGCAGGAACTTGATGGATGGGAAAAAGTAGTGAACTCGATACAGATTGATTTTGATGTGGACATTTATCTTACAGGCTCAAATGCCAAGCTACTTTCGAGTGAGCTTTCCACCTATCTGTCAGGCCGCTATGTCGAAATCAAAGTCTATCCGTTTTCATTCAAGGAGGTAGTCCAATTGACAGAAGAGAACAACATGGGCGTTGACAGGCAAAAGCTGTTCAGGGAATACCTCGTGAAAGGAGGATATCCTGTGCTCTACAATTATCGGATGACGTTCAATGACGAGATGCTCTATCTGAACGACCTGTTTAACTCAATCATTCTGAAGGATGTGGCACAGCGTAACAATATAAGGGATGTAGCATTGTTCAAACAGCTTGTCGTTTACGTCATGGCAAATGTGGGCAACCTGTTTTCAGCAAGTTCAATCATCAAATATCTCAAGAACGAGAAGCGAAGGCTATCGACGGAAACCCTTTACAACTACCTCGACTTCTGTAAATCGGTCTATCTTGTCAACATGATCCAACGTCAGAACATCAATGGCAAGGAGTTGCTTTCTTCGCAAAACAAGATTTATCTGATCGACCATGGCATGAGGCAGGCTGTGTATGGGAACAATGAACGCGACATCAACCAGATACTCGAAAACATAGTCTGTGTGGAGTTGCAAAGGCGGGGATATACGGTTACAATCGGTTGCATTGGCACTAAGGAGGTCGATTTCTGTGCATGTAAGAATGATGAGACAATCTACATCCAGGTCGCATATCTCCTTGCAAGCGAGGAAACCATTGAACGCGAGTTTGGATCGTTGCTCTCCATATCCGACAACTATCCAAAATATGTGTTGTCGCTTGACGGATTCAACCTTAGCAGAAATGGAATCGTTCATAGAAACCTTATAGACTGGTTGCTGGATTGAAAGACTGTCTTTTCCCTTCCCCTTGTTAATACACGTAAATGGTTATCATTCAGTATATTCCAAATATTCCTTACTCAACAAAACAACAACTCACTTATAAAAAACCATGGATATGAAAAGACGAATGAACCTGTATGTGGGAGTGCTCGTGCTGCTTGCCGGAGTGTGTGGCGGCTGTACTTCCTCGATGAAGAAGGCTACGACCAGCGACATTGATTGGGAAGCCTTCCTTGCCCAACACGACATGCACTGGAACAAGCTTACCGCCGACCCCGATGAGCCGAAACGTGACTTCGGCCAGTCAACGGGCTACTATGCCGGTGCCATCATGGGCAACGGATTGCTCGGAACGAACCTTTACAAGCTTCGTGACAACGTGTATAGAATGAATGTGGGGCGCAGTGATGTGACAGAAGTGCGCCAACCTTACGGCACTTTCAATTCTGCCCGGCTACCCATCGGCTATTTCACCATCGCTCCCAAGGGAACGGTCAGCGAGGAGGAAATGCGGCTTTCGCTTTACGATGCCGAGACGGCGGGACATTTCGCCACAGAGGCGGGACGGATGGACTTCCGAACCTACGTCCATGCCACCCGCAATGTCATCGTGTTCGAGTCGGAATGTGTGGGCGAAGGCATGGGTTACAACTGGGATTTTGTGCCTCAGGAGGCCATCAGTCCGCGTTGTATCATCAACAACGACTATCCGTTGGGGTATGTCAATAGCCAACATCATTCCAATCCGGCTCCAGAACGCATCGATGAGGGAGATTTGCATTTCGTAGTCCAGCCCCTGGCGCTCGACACCACGTTCGCCAGCATCGGAAAATACTATGTGGTGGCTTGGAATCAAACTTGCAAGGGGACACTACAACGGGTGCTTGCCACTGTGGCGCAGCAGGTCGACAGAGAGGCTGCCCTGAATGAAGCACGGCAGTTGCTGAAAGATGAACTTGAGGTGAAAGAAAGCAAACGAACTGCTGCACACCGCGATTGGTGGCACAAATTCTATAACCAGGCGGCTTTCCTGACCTTCCCCGACATGAAATACGAGAGTTTTTACTGGGCGCAATACTACAAGTTCGCTTCTACGGCGCGTCCTGGTTGTCCGATTGTCGATTTGATGGGCGTATGGCCCAATTATGATACGCCTTGGCCAGCCATCTGGATGAACCTGAACATTCAGCTGACCTACTGCTGGCAGACGAAAGCCAATCTGGGATGGCTGGCACAGCCGTTGTGGGACGGACTGTATGCGCACCGCGACAACCTTGGCAAGAATGTCACCGATATTGCCGGACAGGAGGATTGGACGGATGCCGCCTGCTTGCCGCGTACCTGCACCTACGACTTTCATGCTCCGTTGAATCCTGCGCTTGCCGACCGTAACCAATACGAGGTGGGCAACTTGGCGTGGACACTACATTACTATTGGTTGCAGTGTAATGCGTATGGTGATAAGAAACAGATGAGAGAACGGTTGTTCCCCTTGCTGAAGTCGGCAGTGAACATCTTCTTCCACATCCGGCAGCAGAATGCCGATGGCAAATACGTGCTGCCTCCTACGGCATCGCCCGAATACACGGGCGAATGTGCAGGACCGAACACCAACTACGACCTTGCCAACCTGCGCCAAGGGCTTGCCACGTTGCTTCGTATCGATGCAGAATGTGGCATCAACGACCCGATGCGTGGGCAGTGGCAGGATTTCCTTGACAATCTGGTGGATTTCCCTTACAGCGAACAGACTGGTTTCAAGGTGAGCGATACGCTGGAGTTTCTCAATACTTCGCACCGCCATTATTCGCACCTTTTCATGATATATCCGTACTATATGCTCAGTTGGGACAATCCTGCCGATAGGGCGAAGATGGAACTCAGCATAGACCGTTGGCAGGGCGACCAAGGTTATTCGCGCACCGGCAAGGCTGCCATGTTGGCCGCTGCGGGTCGTGGAAACGACGCACTGGACCAGATGGAGGTGTTCATGGGACGTTTCCTCATGCCCAACACGCTTTATGCAGAGTCGGGGCCGGTCATCGAGACTCCATTGGCTGCCATGTCATCGTTGCATGAGCTGTATTTGCAGGACTGGGGTGACTGCATCCGGGTGTTCCATGGAGTGCCCTTGCGTTGGACCAACGCTTCTTTTGTGAACATGCGTGCGCAGGGCGCTTTCCTCGTGAGTGCTACCCGGGAGGCGGGTGCCACGGTGTTTGTGCAGGTGGAGAGTGAGCAGGGGAATGTGTGCAAACTGCAAACCGACATTCCTGTAGAGCGTGTCAAAGTGGCAAGTTCCTGCGTGGAGGAAAAGGTGTTTTCGGTGGTAGGTATGAATGTGATCAGTTTCGAGACTGTTCCAGGTGAGGTGGTTCAGCTGACGGATGCCGCATCTCCCTGTGTCTATCCGCATCCATTGGCTCATCCGGAAAGCGAGGCGATGCCCTTTGGCGATGGGTCGCGCCAGCCCAGGTAATCCTGTTCCGGAATAGTTTGCCATAACGTGAATCATCGTTCCTTACAGCAATCCGAGGGAGATTGCTGTGAGGAACGATGACGTTTTTTGGGGGAGAGGGGACCTTAGAAAGAGATGCCCTTCGACTGTCCGGCATAGAAGCCTTGAGGCAGCTCCACAGCATGCTCCTTGCCATTGACAGTGATGTACATCTTCAACAGCTTGCGGGTAGGATCCTCGACGGTGATCTGGCTGATGTTCTTGCCATTGTATTTCACCATGACGATGCCGGGAGTGTCGCTGGTTATGTCGATGCCATCGGCAAGTTTCACACTGCCTCCGCTGTAGAAGATGGCGTATGCGATGCCTGCCTTGTCGTTGCGCACGGCTTGTAAGGTGCCGGTGTTGGCCACGATGGTCACGGCTGGTGTAGTAGCGAACGAGGCTGTCTGCTCTACAGATGCGTTAGGAAGCACGGCATAGGCATAGCTGCGCTGGGTGTCGTGGCTCATCCAAAGGGTGAACATCTTGACATGGATATCCTTATCGTAAACATTGCTTTGGCGGTTGATGCGCTTCCAGTTGCCTATTACATCGTTGTTGGTGAGACCAGCCTGAAGGGCTTTCTCCAAAAAGACGTAACCCACATTGTCGTGGTTCACCCAAGCCACATCCTGTAACTGATGGTTGCCTTCGGAAGGTGTAACCTGACCTTGTGCGCCCATTACCGTAACAGGTCCCGTAAGCTTGCACTGGTTCAGTGTGGTGGCGGCATTGGAGCCTTTGATGTCGGCTCCCAAGCATACATACACATCGTCGAAGAAGAACCAGCCCTTCTTTGCCTGGAGCCTGTCGTGCGGACTGTTGAAGTCGAACGCTACGGCTCCGTAGAGGCCATCGGTGACGGCTCCGACAAAATCCATGGTGCCAGGCTTCTGGATGTCGTTCTCGCCGGGCATGTCCTTGGCCTGTACGATGGTTGTACCAGGAATCTTCCGGTAGTCATAGACAGGTGCCGTCTGGTCGTATTCCTCACCTGTCTTCGACAGGTAGTTGGTGCCGTCGGCGCGATAATGGTTCAGGAGCCCCTCGCCATTGTAGGGCTCTTCCATGTTTTTGTTGCGGGTGGAGAACATACGCACTGAGGTGTACCAAGTGGGGCGCTGGATGGCAAAATGTTCCGTCTGCCAGAAAAACTTGGCAAACGAGGGCGTACCCTCAAGTTTCCCGTTGCGGGCATCCACAACCTGCTGTAGTTCGGCCTTGCGATAGTCGGACAATTGCATGAGCTGCATCGGAATGCCGACACCAATGACATCGGTGCCAGTAGCGCGACGGCGGGCAATGTCGCGGTTCACTACACCTGGGTCGGTGATGCGCCCGAACACCTGCTGCTTCACCTGTCCTTCCAGATAGTAGTCGATGATGAGACGGGTACGCTGTTCGCTGAAGCGATACTTGGTGTCCTTGAGCTTGATGCCCCAGTTTACGAAGGCATTGATGGGCCCCATGCCATACGATGAGGTGTTGTTCACACGGTCGGCACGGTGATGGAAGCTGTAGTCGCGCTGCAGCGAACCGCCTCCACCCAGGTATTTGGCTACAAAACGGTTATCGACTTTCACGGCAGGATTGGCTTCGTCGGAGAATTTGGCCTCGCCCTCGATGATGGCGATGGACTCCTCCACAAGTGCCTCGTCGCGGCTCCACAGCGCATACTTGGCCTGGATGGTGGCCACATTGGCACGGTCGCCACTGGGGCGGGCACCCGAAGCGCTCATGTTGCCACGGCTGGCAATCTGGAGCATCTTCTCACTCTGTGCCTTGCTGAGGTCGGTGTCGAGGATGTAGAGCATGGCAATCATGGCGTTGGGCGTACCAATCTGGTTCCACCACCAGTTCTCACAGATGTAATCCTTGGCAAGCCAATGGTCGAGGGCTGCCATGGTTTTCAGTTTCAGCTGTTTGTTGCCCTTCAGCGGCGAGCCTTTCTGCTTGTAGGCGAGCGCCATCTGCTGCATGTTGTTGAGATGCGACGAATGCTGAAAGGCCGTACGCGAAGTATCGACATAGTTGATGTAGGCCCAAGTGCCATCGGCTTGGATGCTTTGCATCAGTTCCTTAACGCGGTCGGCATTGACAGTGCCCGACAGATATTCGTTGGCAAAGCCCTTACGGAGTTTCTCGATGTCGTTGTTGGTGGCTGCCGTCAACACAGAGGCAGTAGCACATAAAACCACCAGGATGGTAGTAAGGATTTTCTTCATGATGATTCGTTTTTGATATTATTGGGAACATCCAGAAGCCGCTGGATGCGTCAGCAGATTCCGGATGTTCACGGAAACAACAGATTGTTAGAATTTATGCGGTGTTTTCGGATTGCCAACCAATTCGCCCGGCATCAGATACACCGTCACTTCCTGTGTGGTGTTGAGCGCCAGATCGCAATCGAAGCCCACGAACATTCCCATTTTGTTGGGCGAGTCGTAGGTGTTGGTAGGTGTGGTGTCGCGGGTGTAGAAACGCACGGGGAAAGGAGCTTCCACTTTGAGGTAAAGCTTCTTGCCATCCTTTTCCAAAAGGGCGGTGGTGTCATCGACAAAGGTGACTTTCTCAGCATGTGTGAACATGTTCCATGTCATCTTGGTGAACTGGCCAGCTGTGGTGAGCTGGTCCTGGATGACGGCATACTTCTTATCGACCAGCGATACGGCACGTTTCACGCCCGGAATCTGGTCCTTATAGATAGCCGACAGATCGCTTTCTGTCCACATGGCATTCTCCTCTTCGCTGTATTTACCCAGTTCGGCAAAGCCCTTCACCAACTGTGGCTTGTCGTTGAATGTCAACGTGCTGTGGGCTTGTGTGCGGTAGCGGAATACATCCCAGCGTTGCGACTCCTGCTTGCCGTTCCAAAGATTCACGCCACGGGATTCCAGACGGTTGTAGTCCTCGGCTCCCATGTCGTACGACCAACGTATGCCATCGGCCTCGAAGATGAACGAACCTACATCCATGTGGGCATGGTTGGCCGATGGAGTACCCATCTTGAAACCTAAATAGGTGTCGTTCTCGTCCCAACCAGAACGCATCACCGACACTGGCGTGGAGCCGCGCCCCGTCCACATGAGTGACTTTGGCTTTTCGGGATTTGCCAACGAGGCACCCGAACCAGCACCGAGAATCAAGCCAATGGGCAATACGCGGTTGCCTATCATAGTTTTGTGGTCGCCCTTCTCATAGCATTTCTTCTGTAGGTACAGCAGGGCCGGATCCTTGGTCTTGCTATAAAAATAGAACACCTCGGGCAGGAAATCAGCTGTAGGCCAGTTGTCGGAATAAGTGAAGATATGTCCGGAAGGTGTAATCTGCGACTGCGAGTACATGCCTGTGGCAAGGAAGCCGGGAAGTTCGCTGAGTCCGAAGTCGGAACCCAATGCTTTCTCGACGGCGGCGAGGAAAAGCACATTGAACGAGGTGCCATAGCTCCAGTAGCCGGCTCCTTCGGGATAGGCACCATCAGGCGCAAAGGCCTTCATGGGCAACTTGATGCTTTCGAAAGCCGTGTTGATGCGCTCGACGGCCAGTTCCTTACAGTCTTCGAATGTGGCGAGGCAGCCATAGGTGATACCTGCATTGCACACTTGGTTCCAGTTGTTTTCGGAATCGAGATACCACTTGCCAAACGATTGCTTGATGCCTTTCTCGATGATGGCAGTACTGATTTTCTTACGTGATTCGGGTGAGAGGCAGTTGTAGCACCAGTCGTAACCAATGGCAAGTGCCATGGTCATCTCGCCTACATCGAGGAAATGCGAGGGATTCCAGTCAGTGAAAGCTGCCGCTGCCAGCATTTCCTGCTCAGCACGCTGTGCATACTTTTTCTGACCTGAGGTGCGATAAGCATAACTCAGATTGAACACACGCGACAACACACGACGCGACACTGACAGCAACCGAATACCTTCCATGACACGCTCGCTGGCGGGCTGGGTGATAATCTTGTCGCACGACTCCAGCACGTTGGCTTGAAGTTCCTTCCAATAGGGATCTTTGTTGATTTTCTTCAACAATGCCCGCTCCTCGCCCTTGAGCATCAGGATGCGTGGGTGATTGGGCAACTTGGTGTTGGTGGTGACGTAGTCGGTCTGGGCATGAATGCCGCAAGCCATCATCACAACCAAAAGGGTAATAACGAATTTTTTCATTGACTATTTGTTTTTACGAATTCATGTCATTCAGAACTTATAGGGAGCTTTCGCACCGCTTACCTGCTCGCCCGGCATCAGATACACCTTAATCTCCTGTGTGGTGTTGAGTGCGAGGTCGGCCTCGAAACCTACGAAGCGTTCGCCATTGAGCGGGGTGTCGTAGGTGTTGGCGGGAACTGCCAACTCATTGTAGAAACGGACAGGGAACGGAGCCTCGACCTTCAGGTAGAGCTTCTTGCCGTCCTTTTCCAACAGCAAGGTGGTCTCGTCGATGGTTGTCGCCTTGTCGGCTGTACTCGTCATGTTCCAGCGCACCTTGGTGAACTGCTTGTTGGTGGTAAGCTGGTCCTGGATGACGGCATACTTCTTATCGACCAGCGACACGGCACGCTTCACCCCTGGCAACTGGTCGGCATACAGAGCCGAGAGGTCGCTCATGACGTACATCGCACCATCGCGCTCACCCGAGTCGTCGAGGTTGGCAACACCCTTCACGAGCTGCTGTTTGTCGTTGAACGACAGTGTGCTGTGCGACTTGGTGCGATACTTATACACGTCCCAACGCTGGTCGTTCTGCGCGCCCGTCCAAAGTGCCACGCCCCGCGTCTCGAGTCGGTTGTAGTTCTCGCTGCCCATGTCGATGCCCCAGCGCACGCCATCGGCCTCAAACAGGAACGAGCCTACGTCCATGTGACCGTGGCTTACGCCTGGCGACCCCATCTTGTAGCCTAAGAAAATGTTTCCTGGAGTCCATCCGGAGCGCATCACAGCCACCGACGAACGGCTCTGCTTGGCATAGAGGCATGATGTGGGTTCTGCCACCTCCGAAAGCTTGATGCCGTTGGCAGCGCCATAGATAAGCGACATGATGGCTGTGGTGCTTTTGCTGAGACTCTTGAAGTCGGCCTGACGATAAAGCGTCTGCTGATAGTAAAGCAGGGCAGGATCCTGGGTTTTGTTGTAAAACCAAAGCACGTAGGGGTTGTAGGAAGCCTGCGAACCATTGTCGCAATAGTTAAACTGAAACAGCGATGGTGAAATGAGCGACTGCGAGTAGAGTCCGGTTTGCAGGAAACCAGGTTGGGCACAGAGTCCGAAATCGGTCTTGAAAATCTTCTCCAGTACGTCGATGAGCATCACATTGTGCGAGGTGCCATAGCTCCAATAACCAGGTCCTTCAGGATAGGCCCCCTCGGGTGCATACTCGCCCATGGCCAGTGGTATGCTGTTGATGGATCGGTTCACAATCTGTGCACAAAGTTCCTTGTCGTCATCGAACACCGAGAGTGCGCCAAACAGGATGCCACAGTTGCACACCTGATTCCAGTTGATGTATGAGCGCACCCACCAGTTGTATTGCTCGTCCATGGAGGGCTTGATACCTTTTTCGATGATGGCCTCACGGATGATTTGGCGTGAGGCGGCAGGCAGTGCGTCGTAGCACCAGTCGTAGCCTATGGCGAGGGCCATGGTCATGGTGGCACAGCAGAGGAAATGGACAGGATTCCAGTTGTCGAAAGCTGCGGCACACAGCATTTCCTTTTCGGCACGGGCGGCATATTTTTTCTGCCCTGTCATGCGATAAGCATAGCCTAAGAAGTACATACGGCGCAGGTCTTCGCCTTGCACAGCCATGCGGCGGCCTTGCATGCGTTTTTCCTGTACAGGCAGGAGCAGGATGCTGTCGGCTTCCTGCAGGATGCTCTTGTGGAAGGATTTCCAATTAGGGTCTTTGTTCGCTTTTGCCTTCAACTGGCCTTCCTGTCCTTTCATCAGAAGCAGGCGTGGATGAGCCGGCAACTTGGTGCTGGCCGTGACATGTTCGGTCTGTGCCTTGACGCTGCAAACCATCAGTAAGGCAAAAAGCACGATACTAATTTTCTTCATGAGAGTTGATGATGTTTTTTAGTTTTTGAATAAATATGTTTTCTGTGGTTGTGCCACATCCTCGCCTGGCATCAGATACACGGTCATCTGCTGCGTGGCGTTGAGCGTCAGGTCGGCCTCGAAACCGACGAACTGACCACTCTTATTGGGTGAGTCGTAGGTGTTGGCAGGAGTCACACCGCGTGTGTAGAAGCGCACGGGGAAAGGAGCTTCCACCTTCAGGTAGAGCTTCTTGCCATCCTTTTCGAGCAATGCCGTGGTGTCGCTTGTGAAGGTTATCCGTTCGGCTTCGGTCAGCATGTTCCAAGTCACTTTGGTAAACTGGCCGTTGGTAGTAAACTGGTCTTGTATGACGGCATACCGCTTATCGACCAGCGACACGGCGCGTTTCACTCCCGGCATCTGGTCGTTGTACATGGCCGAGAGGTCGCTCATGACGTACATCGCGCCGTTACGCTCACCAAAGTCATCGAGATTGGCCATTGCGACAGCCGACTGTGGCTTGTCGTTGATGGTCAACGTATTGTGCGACTGTGTGCGGTGGCGGAACACGTCCCATCGCTGTGCGCCATCGCCGTGTCCCCAAAGCGATACGCCAGCCACCTCCAGTCGGTTATAATCCTCAATGCCAAAATCATAGGCCCAACGCACGCCATCAGCCTCGAAAATGAAGGAACCCACGTCGAGATGTGAGTGATTGGCTTTGGCGGTTCCCATCTTGAAGCCTAAGAATGAAGCATCGGCCTGCCACCTGGAACGCATCACCGCCACAGGCGACTGGCCACGACCCGTCCACATGAGTGACTGAGGTTGTGGGGGATTGGCCAGCGAAGCTCCCGACCCAGCACCAAAGATCATGGCCATGGGTAACAGTGAGGCTCCCTGTTGCGTCTGCCGCCGTTCGTTGTCGGCAGTGAACAGCAGGTTGGGCGGTAACAGCCAATTGCTGACATAGTCGGCTGAGGCATCGCGCTCGAACAGGCGTTTTTGATTGTAAAGCAAGGCTGCATCGTGGGTCTTGCTATAGAACCAGAATACGATAGGATTGAAGCCAACCACCGTACCATTGTCGGAGTAACAGAACTGGCGGAGCGATGGTGTGATCATCATCTGTGCATACATGCCAGTGTGTAAGAAGCCGGGTGCATCGAGCAGCCCGAAACTGTTTCCAAAGAGTTTCTCCAAGGCCGCAATCAGCATCACATTATAGGAAGTGCCGTAACTCCAGTAACCTGGCCCCTCAGGATAGGCTCCATCAGGAGCATACGCCTTCATGGCAAGCGGAACGGAATGGATGGCACGATTGATGAGTTGTGCTGACAGGTCGGGGTGATGTTCGAACACTGCCAATGCACCGTAGGTCATGCCGCCGTTGCATACTTGATTCCAGTTGTGGTCGGCATTCAGGAACCAGGCATTGGCCTCGACGAGCGACTCCTTCAGTCCTTTCTCCACGATGGCCGTACGGATTTCCTTGCGTGAGGTCTCCGGAAGCGTATCGTAGCACCAGTCGTAACCAATGGAGAGTGCCATGGTCATTTCCGACGTATCAAGAAAATGTGAAGGATTCCAGTCGGAAAACTGTGCGGCTGCCAGCATTTCCTGCTCGGCACGTTGGGCATATTGCTTGTTGCCGGTGGTTCGATAGGCATAGCTCAGCAAGAAGATGCGTCGCAGATTGTCGCGCGAGATGCTCAATATGCGCATTCCCACTTTCACCCGCTCATTGGTGGGGACTTGCAGCAGTTTGTCGCATTCTGATACTATTCCTTCCTGTAACCCACTCCAGTAGGCATCGCGTTTGATTTTCTTCATAAGTGCCTTTTCCTCTCCTTTCAGCAACAAAAGGCGCGGATGGCGCGGCAATGTGGTGGATGGTGACACTTGCTGAGGTTGTGCAAACATGACACAGCCCCAGCAACATGCCAACAATGATAGTATGGTTTTTCGTAACAATATTGTCATGGTTCCAAGTCAGTAAGGATTCCCTAGGATTCCTGGGATTCCCTAGGGTTCCCTAGTGTTTCCTAAGATTAAAATTTATAAGGAGCTTTCGCGCCGCTTACCTGTTCGCCCGGCATCAGATAGACAGCAATCTGCTGTGTGGTGTTGAGCGCGAGGTCGGCCTCGAATCCTACGAAACGTTCGCCATTGAGCGGGGTGTCGTAAGTGTTGGCGGGAACAGCCAACTCGTTGTAGAAGCGGACTGGGAACGGAGCATCGACCTTCAGGTAGAGCTTCTTGCCACCCTTTTCCAGCAACAAGGTAGTCTCGTTGATGGTTGTCACCTTCTCAGCCTCGCTGGTCATGTTCCAGCGCACCTTGGTGAACTGTCCGTTGGTGGTGAACAGATCCTGGATGACAGCATACTTCTTATCGACCAGTGATACAGCACGCTTCACGCCCGGAATCTGATCAGCAAAGACAGCCGAGATGTCGCTCATGGCATACATCACGCCATTGCTCTCGCCCGAGTCGTTGAGGTCGGCAACGCCTTTCACAAGCTGTGGCTTGTCGTTGAAGCACAGCGTACTGTGCGACTTGGTGCGATACTTGTATACATCCCAACGCTGTGAAGGCTGTGTGGTGT
Organism: Bacteroides sp. UBA1773; assembly: GCA_002315285.1. Classification (GTDB taxonomy): domain Bacteria; phylum Bacteroidota; class Bacteroidia; order Bacteroidales; family Bacteroidaceae; genus DCGR01. Next base: position 69,544 of record DCGR01000009.1, read on the forward strand.
TCCACAAGTCCACGCCACGGGTCTCCAGCCGATTGTAGTTCTCTCCACCCAAATCGATTGCCCAACGGATGCCGTCAGCCTCGAAGATGAAAGAGCCTACGTCCATGTGTGCATGGTTGACGGAAGGAGAGCCCATCTTGTAGCCCAAGAAGGTGTTGCCAGGAGCCCATCCGGAGCGCATGACAGCTACCGAGGTGGCACTCTGCTTGGCATACATGAGTGCTGTCGGTTCGGCTGGATTGGCCAATGATGCACCAGAGCCTGCTCCGAAAATCAGGGCAAGCAGCAACGTGCGGTCTTTCAGGTAGCTTTTCTGTGTGTTTTGCTCGAACAGGCTTTTCTGATAATACAACAATGCGGGATCCTGAGTCTTGCTATAGAACCAGAACACAGCGGGATTGAAGCCAGCGCGGGCTCCGTTGTCGGAATAGTTGAATTGATAGAATGAAGGCGAGATGAGCGATTGTGAATAGACACCCGTCTGCAGGAAGCCCGGAGTGGCATTCAGACCGAAATCGGTGCCAAAGGCCTTTTCGAGGGCTGCATTGAAGAATACGTTGAATGTGGTGCCATAGCCCCAGTAACCGGGACCTTCGGGATAGGCTCCTGCGGGTGCATAGGCTGCCATGGAGAGCGGCAATGTGTTGAGTGCACGGTTGATGATTTGAGTGCTGAACTCCTTGTTGTCCTCGAACACAGCCAGTGCGCCATACAGCATGCCGGCATTGCACACCTGATTCCAGTTGTGGTTGCAGGTGAGGAACCAAGCCTGCTTCTCGTTGAGCGAAGCTTTCAATCCCTTTTCGATGATGGCTGTGCGGATTTTCTCACGCGAGGCAGCTGGCAGTGCATCGTAGCACCAGTCATAGCCAACGGCGAGTGCCATGGTCATCTCAGCTACATCGAGGAAGTGGGATGGGTTCCAGGTGTCAAAATCTGCAGCGCACAACATTTCCTGCTCGGCGCGGGCAGCATATTTCTTCTGTCCCGTCATGCGGTAGGCATAGCCGAGGAAATACATGCGGCGGAGATCCTCTGTCTGCACGGCCATACGCATACCTACGAGGCGTTTGGGCTGGATAGGCAGGTCGATGATGGCTTCGGCTTCCTTCAGCACATCGGCATGAAGGGCTTTCCAGTAGCTGTCCTTGTTGATTTTCTTTTTCAATGCACTTTCCTCTCCTTTGAGCATCAGCAAACGCGGATGTTTGGGGAGTTTCACGTCGGTAGTCACTTGTTGACTCTGTGCTTGGATGCCACAGGTGATGAGCAGGGCAAAAAGCACAATGATGATTTTCTTCATGATAGGTGAACTTTATTGGGTTAATTAAAACGAATAAGGTTTCTTTGGTTGTGTCACTTCCTCGCCTGGCATCAGATAGACTGTGACCTGTTGTGTGGCGTTGAGCGCGAGGTCGGCCTCAAAACCCACAAATTGCCCTATGGTGTTGGGCGAATCGTAGGTGTTGGTAGGGGTGACACCGCGGGTGTAGAAGCGTATGGGGAAAGGAGCTTCCACACGGAGGTAGAGCCGCTTGCCATCCTTTTCGAGCAGCGCAGTGGTGTCGCTGGTAAATGTTACCTTTTCGGCCTCGGTCAGCATGTTCCATGCCACCTTCGTGAACTGTCCGGCAGTGGTGAGTTGGTCCTGGATGACGGCATACCGCTTATCGACCAATGAAACGGCACGTTTCACTGTAGGAATCTGGTCGGCATAGATGGCCGAAAGGTCGCCAGCAGCATACATCACGCCATCGCGCTCACCCGAATCGGCCAGCTCAGCCCGAGCCCTGACGAGTTGGGGCTTGTCGTTGAAGCAAAGCGTGTTGTGGGCTTGGGTACGATAGCGGAACACATCCCAACGTTGCGATGTCTGTGCCATGCCCCATAGATCCACACCACGGGTTTCCAGCCGGTTGTAGTTCTCGCCACCGAAGTCGTATGCCCAGCGTATGCCTTCGGCCTCGAAGATGAACGCTCCGACATCCATGTGGGCGTGTCCGGTAGAAGCCGCTCCGAACTTGATGGCAAGGAAGGTGTTCCCCTCCGACCATCCTGAGCGCATGGCAGCTACTGGTGTGGTGCCAGTGGCGGAATACATCAATGTGGTGGGTTCGGCGGGATTGGCCAACGAGGCATCGGAGCCTGCTCCGAACAAGAGGGCGAGGATGAGCCAACGATTGGTGAGATAGGTCTTTTGTGTGTTGTTCTCAAACAGCTTTTTCTGATAATAGAGCAAGGAAGGATTTTTCAGCTTGCTGTAGAACCAGAACACGGCAGGTGCGAATCCTGCATGGGCTCCGTTGTCGGAGTAATTGAACATATACAACGATGGCGTGATGAGTGCCTGCGTGTATAATCCGGTCTGCATGAAGCCAGGCGCGTCGGACAACCCGAAATCGGTGCCCAACGCTTTTTCCAAAGCCGCGATGATGAAGACGTTGTTGGTGGTGCCATAGCCCCAGTAACCGGGTCCTTCGGGATAACCACCCTGGGGCGCGTATTCCTGCATTGGCAGTGTAATGGTTCGCAGGGTGCGGTTGATGATGTCGGTACAGAAGGGCTTGTCGTTCTCGAATACCGCCAATGCACCATACAACATACCGGCATTGCAAACTTGGTTCCAGTTGTTTCTCGACTGTAGGAACCAGGCTTCCTTCTCGTTGAGCGAAGCCTTCAGTCCTTTTTCGATGATGGCTGTGCGGATGGTATGTTTCGAAGCTTCCGACAGGAAATGGAAGAACCAGTCGTAGCCGATGGCCAGCGCAAAGGTGGTTTCAGCCGTGTCGAGGAAATGGGAAGGATTCCAAGTGTCGTAGGCAGCCACACAGAGCAGTTCCTGCTCGGCGCGGACAGCGTATTTCCGCTGTCCGGTCATCCGGTAAGCATACCCTAACAGGAAAGTGCGCCGCATGGCTTCGTAACGTTCCATGCGCTTCCCTTCCATTTGTTTCTCGTGGACAGGGATGGAAAGCACCTTGTCGGCTTCCTTCAGGAAATCGTTGTGCAGGCTTGTCCAGTAGCTGTCACGCCTTATCTTCTTTTTCAATGCGCCTTCCTCGCCTTTGAGCATCAATAGGCGAGGATGTGCAGGCAGCTTGGTCCCGACGGTCATGGGTTGGTCTTGTGCCTTGATGCCACAGACCATCAGGAACGCGAAAAGTAGCGATAGTAATCTTGTCGTTTTCATTTTGTCTCAAGAATGTTGAACGTGGTCAGTTGCTTCCCTTTCTTGTCGTGTTTGGCATAACGAAGGGTTTGCAGCGCGTTGCCTTCGATGCCGTATGTGATGATTTCCTTTTCTCCATTCCGATATGCTATCTCAAAGGCATTGTCTCCTTTGGCTTTGATGCCTGCAATGGGAAGCTGCTCGCCCGCCTGCAGGGGATAGAAGATGTATGGTTCCACCACTTGTCCGGCTGCCGTCCGATAGAAAGTAGGAGTAGCCACAGCCCGGCATTCCTCACCCGACGTACCTGGGCCGGACACCCATCCCTGCACTTCTGGGTCTTCCTGTCCTTGAATCACCTTCAGCTCCGTATTGTCGCGACGTAGGCGCACGATGGCGATGTTCGGCTCACCTTTGTCTGTGGTCTGGATGGCATTGAGCGACTTGTCGATGGCATACTGGGTAGTATTGAAGTGGAACCACGAAGCATACTCATGACTGGCTGCATCGCGCGGTGTGAACACATCGAACAGAAGCCAATACTTGTTCTTAAGGAACACAAGGGCACGATATTGGGTGACCGACTGGTCGATGTCCCATCCCTGACTCTTATAATCCCACATACCCGTAAGGACAGAGTTGAGGTCGGGTCCGAAACCTTCATCATACCATCCCTCGGCAAAGTCGAAGCTCTTGTTGGAGATCCAGCGGTTCTTCATCGGAGCACGGCTGTGGCAGATAGTGTCCTCTCCCTTACGCAAACGTCGCTTCTGATCGTTGCCATCGACACGCGACACGTTGTGGCCACGCGCCATGATGGCGCAACGACGCCACTGAGACACATCGTAGGAATAACCGCCAAACTCGGTGACGAGCCGCTTGCCGTATGCGCTGATGATGGGTGAGAGCTTATCCTCGTGCTGGTGTCCGGCTCCAAACGGACCTACATCAAAGTTGGCATACAAAGCCTTGGAACCCCAATCGGAACGCATGGTGTACCACCCAGACCATGGCATCCAGGTAGAGGTGAAGGTGGGCTCAGTGCCTTGCTCGCCCGAAGTAGCCACATACTGGAAATCGGTGCGTTGCGGGAAGTACTTGTAACCCTCGGCAAGCAGATTGCGGCATTCGCCCCAACCAGAATCGTTGAGGGCCGGAATACGTCCATCAGGCATTACGATATTGAGGTAGAAGTGATAGGCTTTCTCCAATCCCTCTACATACCCATCGGGCAGTTGGTAATTGTTGACGGATGCAATCTTGTAAATGCCAAGCATGTTGCCCAAGCTCACATAGTGATAGCCGGTGGCCAGTTCCACTTGCGCGCCATCGGGATAGAACTGTATCTGTTCCTCGGCACGGAGGCAGTTGGCGGCTTGGTCGCGCCACTCCTTGGCAAGCTTGAACTCGGGAAATACCATACCAATATGGAACAAGCCGTTCATCTCCATCGTAAGCCAGTTGTTGTGGCTGGTGAAAGTGCGCAGATGCAATCCATGCTCATAGAACGACTTCACCATCATGATGATGCTCTCATCGTCGAACGAGGGTGAACCAAGGAAATAATAAAACGCATTGGGCCACGGACCGCAGGTGCGGATGCCAGCCTCGATGGTACGCCAGCGGGAATAAGGACAATTGGCAGAATAGTCGGGCAGGGGATTGGTGGCTATCCAGCTACGCAATTGGGCCACAAAGGCCTTGGCATATTTTTCATTGCCTGTTGCCCAATAGGCCTTGCCTAATTCCGTCCAGAACGGATGGCGGCTGAGCTGCCATGTCCATTCGTTGTATTGCAGAGGAGTAGGGTTCACACCCCACACGATGTCGTTGCCGAAGTCATGCCATACGCCACAACTGATGAGATTGTTGGCTGCATATTTGTCGGCAAGCGTACAGTCGTAAGCTGCATTGCGGCTTTGGGGTGCAGCATAGTCGCGCCAGTCGAAGAACCAGCGAGGCGACTTGCGTGCCTTCAGATAGGCCACGAAATGATGCTTGGCCGATGCGTAGTCTTTATTGGCCACATCCTGTTTCACGGTCTCCAATCCGGGATAATCCAAATCAATGGCACTGAAGAGTTCCGCATCGTCGGTAAGTGGTCCTTCCTCGTTGAGCGGATAGATGAGCTGGTTCAGGGAAGTCTCTGGCTTGAATCCGTCATGACAGTATTCGAGCAGGTTCTGGAGTTGGGCGCGATAAGTGGTGGCACCATAACGGGTGCCTGCTATCATCAACACCCTCGAAAGCATCCCAGCGCCACGTTTCCCCGTAATCTCCTCTTTCGGGAAAGCCTTTTCACCCGACAGATAGGGGAAATACCACTCGATGGCCTTTCGCAATGTGACACCATTGGATGTCTGGTATTCCCATAGGTTGACACCCCGTTTCTCTGCCATCATGGCCAGTTCCACTAGCCCGGCAAGGTTCATGCCGCAGTATGACCATGGTTTGGTACGTGCCAATTCCTCGGGCTGCGCCCCATCGGCGGCAAGTTGCTGGTCGAAACGTTTGCGGGTCACCTCGTCCAGTTGCTTGAATGCAGCAGAGGTTTTCCCGGTATAGATGTTGAAGGCCACCACTTGAGCATCGTAATAAGTGCCATGGTTGTTCTTGGCCTTCGCTTCATCGAGTCCGATAGGACTGGTAGTCATCCATTCCGTAAACTCGGCAAACCATTGTTGCAAGGCCTTGTCGTCGGCATCGGTCCACGCGGAGGACGGACGGAGCAGGATGACGCCATCGAGCATGGTGGCCAAGTCGCGTGTGTCGATGAGTCCCACCCCACGACCATCGCAGACACCTGGTATCTGCTGGCCATAGTTCAAGTTAGGATTCATCTTGGTGTCCTTGTCGAGGAACCAGGTACGCAACAACTTGGCAGCGTGGGTTGCGTATTTCTCTTTGCCCGAGAAATAATATGCCAAGCCCAACTTATAGACCATGTCGGTCAGTCGTGCGATGTAGATATGGTCTGTGAAGTCGTTGATTTCAGGATTGACAATGCCATCCTTGCGGATGTATGGCAGGCCATCGGGTTTGTTAGGGTCGGGCCACCAGTAAATGCCGCGGCTCACATAGTCGTGCTTGTCGCCCGAGGGTGGAACCTGTTTCTTGTCCATCACGCTGAATGGTTTCACATCCAGCATTTTATCCACTTCGCTGATGAGCCGATCGTAGGCAGGCATCACGTTTGGCTGGTGTCGGCGAATGGCTTGCTTGCTTGCGTAAAGTACATTACGGTTGAGCACTATCAGGGTTGGCTCATCCTGAGGGGCTTGTGCCATTGATGGCAGCACGAGGACGAGCAGAAATAGTGCGACGGTCAATATTTTTTTCATACGTTTTTTTATTGGTGAATGATGTTGCTCATAAAGTCACACTCTGTCCTGCATAGTCGCCTTGGGGAAGTGCGATGGCCGACGGTTTTCCATTGACAGTGATGTGCATTCTCAGCAGTTTGCGTGTCGGGTCTTCCACGGTGATGGATTTCACGGTGTTGCCTGCATATTTCACCATCACGATGCCTGGCGTGTCGCTGCCGATTTCAATGCCATCGGCGAGTTTAACGTTGCCTCCGTTGTAGAATATGGCGTAGGCAATGCCCAACCGGTCGTGGCGCACGGCTTGCAACTGTTTGGTGTTGGCCACGACTTTTACCTGTGGGTTGGCACAGAATGCCTCGGTCTGTTCGGCTGTGGCTGTAGGCAGTACGGCGTATGCGTAACTGGGTTGGGTGTTGTGATTCATCCAGAGGGAAAAGATGTTGTCGCGTATGGGTTCGCGCGACACAGTGGTCTGACGGTTCACGCGTTGCCAGTTGCCAACGACATCACGATTCAGCAGGCCAGCACTCTGGGCAGGGTCAAGAAACACATAGCCCACATTGTCGTGGTTCACCCATTCCACATCGTTCAAGTCGTAGTCGCCATTGGCCTTCACTTGTTTCCCCTCGGCTGTTTTGATGGCGACGGGGCCGTTCAACTTGCATTGGTTGAGGGTAGTGGCTGCATCGTTGCCCCGAATGTCGGCGCCGAGACATACATATACATCATCGAAGAAGAACCACCCTTTCTTCACCGAGAGGGGGTCGTGAGGACTGGTGAAATCGAACGCCACTGCGCCATACAGGCCATCGGTGACAGCACCAACGAAATCCATGGTTCCAGCCTTCTGCACTTCATTTTCGCCAGGCATGGTGGCTTTCTGCACGATGGTGGCTCCAGGCACCTTGCGGAAGTCGAATACGGGAGCAATACAGTCGTATTCCACTCCGCTCTTCGAGAGGTAGTTGGTGCCGTCGGCACGATAATGGTTCAGGAGACCCTCACCGTTGTAAGGCCACTCCATGTTCATGTTGCGGGTGGAGAACATACGCACCGAGGCGTACCACGAAGGACGCTGGATGGCGAAATGCTCCGTCTGCCAGAAGAACTTGGCAAACGAAGGTGTACCGTCGAGATTGCCGTTGCGGGCATCCACCACCTGTTGCAGCTCGGCTTTCCGATAGTCGGACAACTGCATGAGCTGTTCGGGTATGTAAGCGCTAACAACGGTTGTACGCGATCCGCCTATCGTAGATGCAGCTCGATTCGTGGTGTTGGGGTCGTAGGTGCGTCCGAAAATCTGTTGTTTCACTTGTCCATCGAGGTAGTAATCGATGATAACCCGTGTTTTCTCCTCCGAGAATTGGTACTGCGTACCTGCCAGCTTGATGGCCCAATTGACGAAGGCGTTGATGGGTCCCATACCATAGGAGGAAGTGTTGTTCACACGGTCAGGACGATGGTGGAAACTGTAGTCGCGCTGCAATCCACGACCTCCCGAGAAGTATTTTACGGCCACACTACCTTCGGCAGTGACCGCTGTGTTCTCCTCGCCCGAGAATTTGGCTTCGCCCTCGATGATTCGGATAGACTCTTCCACCAATGGTGCATTCCGACTCCATAGGGAATATTCGGCCTGAAGGTTGGCAATCTTGGCACGGTCGCCACTGGGACGTGCGCCCGATGCGCTCATGCTGGCACGGCCTGCTATTCGAAGCATTCCTTCGACTTGAGCCTTGCTGAGGTCTTTGTCCATGACGTAGAGCAGCAAGACCATGGTTGAGGGGGTGCCAATCTGGTTGTTCCACCAGTTTTCGCAGATGTAATCCTTGGCGAGCCAATGGTCGAGTGCGAGATCGAACTTTTGCTTCAGCTGTTTGTTCCCCTTCAGTGGCGACCCCTTCTGCTTGTAGGCAAGTGCCATCTGACGGAGATTGGAAAGATGCACAGTGTGCTGGAATGCCACACGGGCGGTGTCGATGTAATTGATGTCGGCCCATGTGCCATCGGCCTGGATGGTGAGCATGAGGTTTCTGACCTGTTCGACATCGAAATGCCACGACAGGTATTCGGCAGAGAAAATCTTTCGCAGTTTCTCTATGTCCTTATTGGTGGCAGCACTGACGCTGAGAACCACACAAAGGAGAATTGCTAAAATGGTTGGTTTACGGAATGACATTGTAATAGTGAGTTATGATTTTCAGAATGGTTGTTAGAACTTATATGGAGCCTTCGCGTTGCTCATGTCCTCGCCTGGCATCAGATACACCGTAATGTGTTGTGTCGCATTCAGCTGTAGGTCGGCATCGAAGCGTATGAACTGGCCTTCCGGATTGGGCGAGTCGTAGGTGTTAGGGGGTGTGAGGTCGTTTACATACATGCGCACGGGCATGGGTGCTTCCACACGGAGGTAGAGCCGCTTGTCATCCTTCTCGAGCAGAGCGGTGGTGTCGCTGGTGAAGGTAATCTTATCGGCCATTGTAAGCATGTTCCAGGTTACTTTGGTAAACTGCTTGCTGGTGGTAAACTGATCCTGAATGACGGCATACTTGCCATCGACCAGCGACACGGCGCGCTTCACGCCCGGCAGCTGGTTCTTGTAGATGGCCGAGAGGTCGCTCATGGCATACATCACGCCATCGCGCTCGCCCGAGTCGTCGAGATCGGCATATTCGTCAATGAGCTGCTGCTTGTCGTTGAACGACAGTGTGTTGTGTGACTGTGTGCGATAACGGAACACATCCCAGCGCTGCAACAGTTCCCAACGCTGGCTTCCACCTCCCCACAAGGAGACACCCCGCGTTTCCAAGCGGTTATAGTCCTCGCCTCCGAAGTCGCAAGCCCAGCGCACGCCTTCGGCCTCGAAAATGAAGGAACCTTCGTCGAGGTGTGCATGTCCGGCCTTCGTACTGCCCAGTTTGAAGCCCAGATAGAGGGAACCCGGTGTCCAGGCCGAACGCATGAAAGCTACGGGAGCAGGTCCCTTGCCTGCCCACATCAGCGACGAGGGCACTTCCGGACTGGCCAATGATGCGCCCGAACCAGCTCCATAAATGAGAGCCAAGGGCAACAAACGGTTGCTCATCATGCTCTTCGGCCCATTCATTTCGTACATGTATTTCTGCATGTACAGCAAGGCAGGATCTTTCGTCTTTGCGTAGAACCAGAAGATTTCAGGCACAAAACCTGCTTTATGACCATTGTCGGAGTAGTTGAAATTATATCCCGATGGGGTCAGTTGCGCTTGTTTATACATGCCGGTAGCCATAAAGCCAGGTGCCTGGCACAGTCCGAAATCGCTGCCCAAAGCCTTCTCGATGGCTGCAATGAAGAGCACGTTGAATGAGGTGCCATACGACCAGTAACCAGGACCCTCTGGGTAGGCACCATCAGGGGCATAACCTTCCATGGCAAGAGGAAGTGTTTTGAATGCTGTGTTGATACGCTCGGCGGCCAATTCCTTGCAGTCCTCGAAGGTGGCTAAACAGCCGAAAGTAATACCTGCATTGCACACCTGATTCCAGTTGTTGGTAGCCTCGAGATACCATTTGTCGAACGATTGCTTGATGCCTTTTTCGATGATGGCCTCACGGATGGTCTGACGTGATGAGGCGGATAGATAGCTGTGGAGCCAGTCGTAGCCAATGGAGAGGGCCAAGGTCATTTCACCCACATCAAGGAAATGCGAGGGGTTCCAGTCGGTGAAGTTGGCACACACCAGCATTTCCTGCTCGGCACGTTGTGCGTATTTCTTCTGACCGGTGGTGCGATAGGCGTAGCTGAGGTCGAAGATGCGGCGCAACGCCTCACGCGACACACCTAACAGTCGTCGTCCGGTCATCTGGCGTGTCAGCACCGGCAAGTCGATGATGGTGTCGCATTCGGCCACGAGATTGGCTTGCATCTCCTTCCAATAGGCGTCTTTCCTGATTTTCTTCACTAATGCCTTTTCCTCACCCTTGAGCATAAGCAATCGGGGGTGGGCAGGCAGGGAGGTGGATGATGTCACCTGTTCGGTCTGGGCAAGCATGCCGCACATCCAGCAACATGCCAGCAATGACAGTATGGTTTTTCGTAACATGGTTCTTGATTATTAAAGATTTCCTAGGGATTCCTAGGAAATCCTAAGATATCCTAGGGATTCCTCGAATTAAAATTTATAAGGAGCTTTCGCACCGCTTATCTCCTCGCCCGGCATCAGATACACCGTGATGTGCTGCGTGGCATTGAGCTTCAGATCGGCTTCGAAACGAACGAACTGCCCATTGGGGATGGGGGTGTCGTAGGTGTTGGTGGGCGTGAGATCCTTGGTGAACATTCGTACGGGCATTGGTGCATCCACGCGCAAGTAGAGACGTTTGCCGTCTTTCTCAAGCACGGCGGTGGTCTCGCTGGTGAAAGTCACCTTGTCGGCTTCGGTCAGCATGTTCCAAGTCACTTTGGTGAACTGTCCGTTGGTGGTGAACTGGTCTTGGATGACGGCATACTTGCCATCGACCAGTGACACGGCACGCTTCACACCCGGCAGCTGGTCCTTGTACATGGGCGACAGGTCGCTCATGGCATACATCACGCCATCCTTCTGGCCCGAGTCGTCGAGTGCGGCATATTCACCCACAAGCATCTGCTTGTCGTTGAACGACAGTGTGTTGTGTGACTGTGTGCGATAGCGGAACACGTCCCAGCGCTGTGCACCAGGGGCAGAACCCCAAAGGGTGACACCCTTGGTCTCGAGTGCGTTGTAGTTCTCGCCACCCGAATCGTAGGCCCAGCGGATGCCATCGGCCTCGAAAATGAAGGAACCCTCGTCGAGGTGTGCATGTCCGGCTTTCGTACTGCCCAGTTTGAAGCCTAAATAGGTGGCACCCGGTGTCCATGCCGAACGCATGAAAGCTACGGGAGCCAAACCCTTGCCTGTCCACATCAGCGACGATGGTACTTCAGGATTGGCAAGCGAAGCCCCCGAACCAGCACCGTAAATGAGAGCCAAAGGCAAGATGCGGTTTTTCATCATGCTCTTCGTTCCCTTGTCCTCGTAGATGTACTTTTGCATGTAGAGCAAAGCGGGATTCTTGGTCTTGCTGTAGAACCAGAATATTTCGGGTTTGAACCCTGCACTGGAACCGTTGTCGGAATAGTTGAAGTTATGTCCGGCAGGAGTGATTTGTGCCTGCGAATACATGCCAGTGGCCAAAAATCCTGGTTTCTGACAGAGGCCGAAATCGCTTCCCAAAGCTTTTTCGATGGCTGCGATGAAAAGCACATTGAATGAGGTGCCATACGACCAGTAGCCGGGGCCTTCGGGATAGGCACCATCGGGTGCATATTCTTTCATGGAAATGGGCAAGCTGTTGAATGCTGTATTGATGCGTTCCACGGCCAGTTCCTTGCAGTCCTCGAAGGTGGCTAAACAGCCGAAAGTGATACCTGCATTGCATACCTGATTCCAGTTGTTCTTCCCTCTCAGATATCCTTGATTAATCGATTGCTTGATGCCTTTCTCGATGATGGCCTCACGGATGGTCTGGCGCGATGCTTCCGACAGATAACCGAACAGCCAGTCGTAGCCGATGGAGAGTGCCATGCTCATTTCTGCCACATCGAGGAAGTGCGAAGGATTCCAGTCGGTGAAGTTGGCACAAGCCAGCATTTCCTGTTCGGCCCGCTGTGCGTACTTCTTCTGACTGGTGGTGCGGTAGGCGTAGCTGAGGTCGAAGATGCGTCGCAAGGCTTCGCGAGAAACACTCAGCAGGCGTCGTCCCTCTTTGATTCGTTGCAGCACTGGCAAGTCGATGATGGTGTCGCACTCTGCCAAGAGGTTGGCTTGCAACTCTTTCCAGTAGGCATCTTTCTTGATTTTTTTCACTAATGCCTTTTCCTCGCCTTTCAGCAAAAGCAGACGAGGGTGGGCAGGCAGGGTGGTGGAGGTGGTGACATGTTCTGTCTGGGCGTATGCGCCACAGACGAAGCAGACGGCCAAAAGCGATAGTATGATTTTACGTAGTAACATGATATCTGAGTTGTTTGAAGTTGATTGGGGGTCTTAGGCTCTCCTAGGATTCCCTAGGTTGTCCTAGGAGAACCTAGGATTCCTCGAATTAAAATTTATAAGGTGCTTTCACGTTGTTCATGTTCTCGCCCGGCATCAGATACACCTTGATTTCCTGAGTGGTGTTGAGTGTCAGGTCGGCCTCGAACCCGATAAACATTCCTTTCGTGATAGGTGTGTCATAAGTGTTGGTGGGAACAGGCTTCTCCATGTAGAACCTGACAGGAACAGGCGAATCCACACGGACAAACAATCGCTTGCCGTCCTTCTCGAGCAACGCGGTGGTGTCGTTGACCTTTGTGATTTTGTCGGCACAAGTAAGCAGGTTCGAACGCACCTTGGTGAACTGTCCGTTGGTGGTGAACTGGTCTTGGATGACGGCATACTTGCCATCGACCAACGACACGGCGCGTTTCACGCCCGGTATCTGGTCCTTGTAAATTTCGCTCAAGTCGCTCATGGCATACATCACGCCATCCTTGTTGCCCGAGTCGTCGAGGTTGGCACGTGTTTCCACCGACATGGGTTTGTCGTTGAACGATAGGGTGTTGTGCGACGTGGTACGGTATTTATATACATCCCAGCGTTGCGAGGTCTTTTTCATGCTCCACAGGGTGACGCCACGGGTCTCCAAGCGGTTGTAGTCTTCCGAACCAAAGTCGTAAGCCCAACGGATGCCGTCGGCTTCGAATATGAACGAACCCACGTCCATGTGCGCATGGTTGGTGGCTGCCGATCCTGCCTTAAATGCCAGGTAATTTGAGCCTGGAGTCCAACCCGAACGCATCACTGCGATAGGAGTACGTCCACGACCTGTCCACATCAGCGATGAGGGGATTTCGGGATTGGCCAATGAGGCTTCTGAACCTGCACCATAGATAATTCCCATGATGGTGGCACGCTCCTTCGTGATGTTTTCCTTACTTCCTGTTTCGTACAAATATTTCTGCATGTAAAGCAAAGCAGGGTTCTTCACCTTGCTGTAGAACCAATAAACAGCTGGACTGAAGCCAGCCTTAGCCCCATTGTCGGAGAAATTGAAATTATAGCCTGTCGGAGAAATCTGCATCTGTGAGTACATGCCCGTAGCAAGGAAACCTGGCTTCTGACAAAGGTCGAAGTCTGTCTTGAACACTTTTTCAATAGCTGCAAGGAAAAACACATTAAAAGTGGTGCCATAGCCCCAGTAACCTGGTCCTTCAGGATAGTTGCCATCGGGCACATATTCGCCCATTGCCTTCTGAATGCTGTTCAAGGCCAGATTGATGCGGTCGGTGGCAAATTCCTTGCAATCCTCGAACACGGCCAGTGCACCGTAGGTGATGCCCGCGTTGCAAACCTGATTCCAGTTGTTTTCCGATCGTTGGTACCAGGCCTCGTCCTTCAGAAGCGAGGCCTTCATGCCCTTTTCGATGATGGCGGTGCGGATGGTCTCGCGCGATGCAGGCGATAGATAGCTGTAGAGCCAGTCGTAACCAACAGCCAATGCCATGGTCATCTCGCCCACGTCGAGGAAGTGCGAGGGGTTCCAGTCGCTGAAGTTGGCACAGGCCAGCAGGTCCTTTTCCAATCGTGCGGCATATTTCTTCTGCCCCGTCATGCGATAAGCGTAGCCCAGGAAGTAAGCACGACGCAGGCACTCGTTGGAGACGCTCAGCAGGCGCATACCTGTCTTGATACGTTCCAATAGAGGTTTACCCATGATCTCGTCGCACTCGGCCAGCACGCTCTGGTGGATTTCCTTCCAGTAGGCATCTTTGTTGATTTTCTGTTTCAGTATCCCCTCTTCGCCCTTGAGCATGAGCAGACGTGGGTGTGCCGGCAACTTGGCTGTTGTCTTGATGTACTCGGTTTGTGCATTAACGCTGCATACAAACACAGCGAGCAAAATGCCGATGAATAGTTGTTTCATGATTTTTTTATTTTTATTTGTGGTTTAGAGCTTTGAAATTTCCTCTGTCGTCTTTTGAATGTTAGAATTGGTATGGTTTCTCGGGATTGCCAACAGGTTCGCCTGGCATCAGATACACCGCAATCTGTTGGGTGGCGTTGAGCTTCAGGTCGGCCTCGAAGCCCACGAAACGTTCGCCGTGCAAAGGCGTGTCGTAGGTGTTGGCGGGCACTGCCAACTCGTTGTAGAAGCGCACGGCGCATGGTGCCTCCACACGAAGGTAAAGCCGCTTGCCATCCTTTTCCAGTAAGGCGGTGGTGTCATCCACAAAGGTCACCTTGTCGGCGGCTGTCAGCATGTTCCAACGCACCTTGGTGAACTGCCCGTTGGTGGTAAACTGGTCCTGAATAACAGCATATCGCTTATCAACCATCGATACGGCACGCTTCACGCCTGGTATCTGGTCCTTGTACATGGCCGAGAGGTCGCTCATGGCATACATCACGCCATCGCGATTGCCCGAGTCATCAAGAGTTGCCGACTCAACCACCGACATGGGTTTATCGTTGAACGACAGTGTGTTGTGCGATGTGGTGCGGTATTTGTACACATCCCAGCGTTGCGAGCCCGGTTCGCGGTTCCACAAGTCCACACCCTTTGTTTCAAGCGAGTTGTAGTTTTCGCCACCGAAGTCGTAGGCCCAGCGAATGCCATCGGCCTCAAAAACGAAGGAACCTACGTCCATGTGGGCATGGTTCACGGCCGGCGAACCGAGCTTGAAGCCCAGATACGAAGAACCTTCCGTCCAACCCGAACGCATGATGGCGATGGGTGAGTGTCCCCGACCGATCCACATCAGCGACGAGGGTTCCTCAGGATTGGTCAACGAGGCTCCCGACCCTGCGCCATAAATCAAGGCCATGGGCAACAAACGGTTGCGCATCAATCCGTGCTTGTTTCCCCTTTCGTAAAGCACCTTCTGCATGTAGAGCAAAGCAGGATCTTTCACCTTGCTGTAAAACCAGAACACGGTACTGTTGAAACCTGCGCCGGCACCATTGTCGGAGTAGTTGAAATTATATCCGGCTGGAGTGATTTGTACCTGCGAGTACATGCCTGTTGACAAGAATCCGGGTTTGTCGGTCAGTCCGAAATCGCTACCCAGAGCTTTCTCTACGACAGAGAGAAACAAGGTGTTGAACGAGGTGCCATAGCCCCAGTAGCCAGGACCCTCTGGGTAAGCGCCATCAGGTGCATATTCAGCCATGGCCAGTGGAATACTGTTGAATGCTGTGTTGATGCGGTCCACTGCAAACTCCTTGCAATCCTCGAAAACAGCCAACGAGCCGAAGGTGATGCCTGCATTGCACACCTGATTCCAGTTATGCTCAGCTGTCAAGTACCATGCCTCCTCCGTCAATAACGAGGCTTTCATGCCTTTTTCGATGATGGCTGTACGGATCTGTGCTTCTTCCTCGGTACTAAGCAACTTGAAGCACCAGTCGTAGCCAATGGCGAGGGCCATGGTCATTTCGCCCACATCGAGGAAATGCGAAGGATTCCAGTCGCTGAAGGCTGCACAAGCCATCATTTCCTTGATAGCGCGTGCGGCGTATTTCTTCTGTCCGGTGGTGCGGTAGGCATAGCTGAGGTCGAAGATGCGGCGCAATGCCTCGCGCGACACACTAAGCAAACGCTTACCTGTCTTGATGCGCTGTAGCACGGGGAGGCCTGTCATCGTGTCGCATTCCGCTATCAGGTTCGTGTGGATCTCGTTCCAATAGGCGTCTTTCCTGATTTTCTTCATCAAGGCCTTCTCCTCACCCTTGAGCATTAGGATGCGAGGATGTGCCGGCAACTTGGTTTCGGTGGTCACATATTGTTTCTGTGCATACATGCCACCTACCATTACAAGCGCAATAATACTAAGCAATAGTTTTTTCATGTTATGAAGTGTTAAATATGATGTTTAATCCAAAATTCTCAATTCCTTACCCTCGGTGCTGACATCCAGGGTTCTCAGTCGATTACCCTCTACCGAATACTTGATTACATCTACATTGCCATTCTTAAAGGTAAGGCGAATCTCGTCATCCTTCTGGTTGACACTGGCCAACGGCTGTGTTTCACCTGCCTTCGTGGGGAACAGGATGTAGGGCTCCACACACTGTCCGGCCTGACGGCGAGTAAAGGTCGGTGCAGCCACAGGGCGACATCCATTCACAATAGAGCCTGTTACAGGCACCCATCCCTGTACTTCAGGAGTTTCTTGTCCAGTCACCACCTTCAGATCGGCGGCATCCTCGCGGGTTTGGTATATCACGATGTTGGGTTCGTTGTCGGCATATCTCGACGACACGGCACGCAACGGAGCGTAAGCCCTGTATTCCGGATTGTCGAAATGGAACCATGTCTGGTACTCATGTTCCTTTTGGTCGGTTGGGGTGAAGATGTCCATCAGGATCCAGTATTTGTCCTTGATGAAAGCCAATGCCCGATATTGCGTCACCGTGGTGTCGTGGTCTTCGCCGAAGCCCTCGTCGTACCATCCCTCGCCAAAATCAAACTGGTCGTTGGTTATCCAGCGGTTTGGCATGGGCTCGTGGCTGTGCAGTATTAAGTCGTTGCCACGGATGGAGCGGCGGCTTTGGTCCTTGCCATCCACACGGCTCAGGTTGTGGGCACGTGCTGCCAGCACATACTTGCGCCACTGCGATGTGTCGTAGTCGTAGATGCCGCTTTCCGTAAGCAAGCGTTTGCCATAAGCATGGATCATGAACGACAGCTTGTCTTCGTGTGAGTGAGCAGGCGAGAATGGCCCGACCTCGAAATGCGCATATAAATCTTCCGGTCCCCACCCCGAACGCATCATGTACCATCCAGCCCAAGGCATCCATACCGAGGTATAAGCCGGCACGGTGCCTTCCTTGCCACCAGTAGCCGAGTACTGGAAGTCGGTGCGGTTGGGCAACAGGCTGAAGCCCTTGGCCAACGGACCACGGCAGTCGCCGAAGCCGGAATCGTTTACCGCAGGCATCCTGCCATCGGGCATCATGATCTTCTGATAGAACTCGTACGGTCCCGTCAATCCCTCTATGTAGCCATCGGGCAGCGGATAGTTGTTCACCTTGGCAATGTCGTAGATGCCTAGGATGCTGCCAATGCTTACACCGTGATAGCCAGGAGCCAGCTCCATCTGGGCCCCATCGGGATAGAACTGTATTTCTTCCTCTTCGTAAAGTTTGGTCGATGCGTAGCGGCACCAGTATTCCGACAGCTTGAATTCGGGCAACAGTAGGCCGATGTGGAACAATCCGTTCATCTCCATGGCAAACCAGTTGTTCTTGCGATGGTACTTGCGCAGGTGGATGCCATGCTCGTAGAACGATTTCACCATCCAGATGGTTGTCTCCACGTCGAACGATTTCGAGGGCAGGAAGTAGAAGAATGCCTCGGGCCATGCGTAGAGCGTGCGGATGCCGGCCTCGATGGTGCGCCAGCGCGAATAGTCGGGTGATGCCGAATAATCGGGCACAGGACACTGGATAAGCCAGCTTCGCAGTTGCTTCACCCATGCTTGGGCATACTTCTCATCACCGGTGGCCCAGTAAGCCTTGCCCAGGGTGCTCCAGTAAGGATGGCGGCTGAGCTGCCAGGTCCACTCGCAGTATTTGTTGGACGTGGGATTGATGGTCCAGTCGATGGTGTCGCCAAACTGGTGCATCACGCGGCATGCACCGAAATAGTTATTCACCACCTGATCGGCCGCTGCAGTGTCAAAACTTGCATCACGCGTTTCGGCCTTGTCGAAATCGTGCCAGTCGAAAAACCACTTCGAGTTGTTGCGTGTGTGCAGATGTTCCACAAACGCTTTCTTCGCAGCCTCGTAGTCGTTGGTAGCGACAGCCTTTTTCACGGCCTCCAGGCCAGGATAGTCGAGGTCGATGGCCTCAAACAAATCCTCATCGGCCAACACTGGCCCTTCGATGATGGGGTTGGTCAGCTGCAACTGTGAAGTACTCAAGTCGTAGTCTCCGCCACAGAATTCCACCAGGTTGGTCAAAGCCTGACGATACCTCTGTGTGTCGATGCGAGAGGCAAGCATCAAAACCTCAACAAGACTACCGGCACCGTGTTTTCCTCCCAGTTCTTCCTTTGGGAACACCTGCTCGCCACTGATATAAGGGAAGAACCATTCAATGGCCTTGCGCAAGGTAGCACCCTTCGTGGTAGTGTATTCCCACAGGTTCACACCTACCCTTTCGCCCACA
The DNA here is from genome assembly GCA_002315285.1 of Bacteroides sp. UBA1773. GTDB lineage: Bacteria > Bacteroidota > Bacteroidia > Bacteroidales > Bacteroidaceae > DCGR01. The sequence continues at coordinate 88,250 of DCGR01000009.1, forward strand.
ACAGCAAGATCCACAAAGGCCTTTAGGTTCATGGAACAGTAGCCCCAAGGCTTCGTACGGGCCATTTCGAAAGGTTGCTCACCATTCGCCTCCAGCTGGCTGTCCATGCGCCGCATGGTCACCTCCTTCAGCTGTTGGGTAGCCTTGCCACCCTGACCAGTATAAATGGAGAATGCCACAATCTGGTAGTCGTACCACGTACCGTGGTTGTTGTGCTGACGGGCCTCGTCCTTGCCGTTGTCGCTGGTCTGCAACCACTCGTTGTATGCGGCAATCCACTGGGCAAACCCATCATGGTCGGCATCAGTCCAGGCCTCCGAACTTTGGAGCAGGATTTCATAGTCGAGCATCTTGGCAATGCAGGGAGTCTCTATGATGCCGATGCCACGGCCCTCGCAGATTCCAGGTATCTGCTGGCCATAGTTCAGGTTCGGATTCATCTTCGTGGCATCATCGAGGAACCACGTGCGGAGCAGCAATGCCGCATGGTTGGCATATTTCTCTTCACCACTGAAATAATAGGCCAACGACAGGTTGGTCACCATCGAGCACACCTTATTTAAATAGATGTGGTCGGAAAAGTCATCGAGTTCCGGATTGCGTTCCCCATCCTTGCGGATGTAAGGCAAGCCGTCGGCCGTGTCGGGGTTTTTCCACCAGTATGGGCCACGGCTTACATAGTCGTGCTTGTTGCCCGAGGGAGGTGTTTGTTTTTTGTCCATTACGCTGAATGGACCTTCTCCCAGCATTTTCTCTGCTGATTCCATCAGCAGATTATAGGCAGGCATCACTTCCGCGTCCTGCCGGCCGATATCGTTTTTCACTCGCTCCAACACGCTACGGTTCAAAAGAATCAAAGGCTTTTCCTTGACGGGTGTCGGGTCCTTTGGCGCTTCCTTGCAAGCCAAGAGGCCAGCAAGCATAAGCAATGACAATAATGTTTTTTTCATAACCGATATTTTTTTGTGTGTTTATTTCAGGATGTCGATGGTCTGACCGCCACACGAGAGTCTCAATTCTTTCAATGCATTTCCACCAATAGTGTATTGCACCTTGTCAACACTGCCATCGACGAAACGAATGCTGATTTCCCCGCCTGTCATCTCCACCTTCTCTATGGGCGAAGATTCACCGGGTTTGGTAGGATACAGCAAGTAAGGTTCCACACATTGTCCTGCCTGACGGCGCGTGAAGGTGGGCGTTGCCACCGGACGGCACTTGTAGGTTTGTGCATCGCCTACAGGCACCCATCCCTGTACTTCTGGCTCCGTCTGACCAACAACGACTTTTACGTCGGTTGCTCCGGGACGTGCCTGATAGATGGTCACGTTGGCTGCATCGTCATATCGGCTGGCTACAGCGTGTTGGTTTGGCAACAATTCATAGTCGGGACTGTCGAAGTGGAACCATGTCTGGTACTCGTGCTCTGCAGCATCAGATGGTGTGAACACATCGAACAATAACCAGTATTTGTTCTTCACAAATGCCAATGCACGGTAATGGGTTACCGTAGAATCCTGGTCTTCGCCAAATCCCTCATCGTACCATCCCTCGCCAAAGTCGAACTGTTCGTTGGTAATCCAGCGGTTGTCAAGCGGTGAAGAGATTTCCTGAATCCCCGGTTTTGCCTTGATGTTGTGACGGTTTTGGTCTTTCCCATCAACACGGGTGAGGTTGTGCGCCCGTGCCGAAATAATGTATCGACGCCACTCGGAGGTGTCGTAAGCATAACGTGCGCCCTCGGTTATGAGCAATCTGCCATAAGCATGCAGCATCAGTGAGAGCTTGTCTTCATGCTGGTGACCGATACTGAATGGGCCGACTTCGAAATGGGCATACATATCATCGGTTCCCCATCCTGAACGCATCACATACCACCCTGCCCAAGGCATCCACACCGAGGTATAAGCAGGTACAGTACCTTCCTTGCCACCTGTAGCACTATAGAGAAAATCTTTGCGATTCGGAAATATTTCGTAGCCTTTAGCCAACTTTGTGCGACAACTGCCCCAATCCGAATCATTCACTGGCACAATGTTGCCATCAGGCATCATGATGCGTTGGTAACACTCATAGAATGGTTCGATGTTCGACTGAAAATCAGCTGGTAACTCATAACCAAAAAGTTGAGCCGTGTTAAACATGTCATTGAAATAGGTTAAGCATACTCCTTGATAATGAGGAGTAAGCTCTTTCTGCGAACCATCGGGATAGAATTGCACATGCTCTTCGTTGTAGAGTTTCTGCGAACCGTACTGACACCATGCTGCCGATTTCTTGAATTCAGGGAACAGCAATCCCACGTTGAAAAGGCCATTCATCTCGTGTGTCAGCCAGTTACCGGCCAGATGAAACTTGCGTAAGTGCATGGCATGCTCATAGAACGATTTCAGCAGCCACGCCATTGTCTCATCATCGACTGAGGGCGATGGGAGGAAGTGATAGAAAGCATACGGCCATCCGTGCGAAGTACGGATACCTGTTTCTATGGTACGCCAACGCGAATATAGCCCGCTCGCCCTATAGTCGGGAGCCGGACTCTGTTCCATCCAGCTACGCATCTGAGCCACCCACTCGCGGGCATACCGCTCATCGCCCGTTGCCCAATAGGCATCGCTCAGGGTTGCCATGTATGGATGACGGCTAAGCTGCCAGGTCCATTCCTGATACTTGTTTTCCATTCCATTGATGGTCCAGTCGATGGTGTCGCCAAACTGCACCGGCACACGGCAAGCGCCGAAATGGTGATCCATTACCTTGGCGGCCATGACAGTGTCGAAGCCCATCTGCCGTGTTTCAGGTTTAGAAAAGTCATGCCAATCGAAATACCAGGTGCTGTTGGGCCGTGTGCGCAAATAAGTCGCCAACGCCTTCTTCGCTTGCTTGTAGTCCTTCTGTGCCACAGCCTGTTTCACTTCGTCCATGCCGGGGAAGTCAAGGTTCAGCTCATCGAACAGATCGGCATCCGACATCACTGGACCATGGATGATAGGCGTCGTGAGCGACAGCATGGAAGATGCAATCTGGAAGCCATCGGTAGCATAATGCTGCAGATTGTCGAGCTGTTGTTGGTATCGCGGAGCATCCCAGCGACTCGCCATCATCAATGCATGAGCCAACGGTTTTGTGGTAATCTGCTTGGCAATTTTGTGCTCGAAAACTTTCGTGCCCGACAAGTAGGGAAAGAACCATTCTACCGCCTTACGCAAGGTCGCGCCCTTCGGAGTGGTGTAGTCCCAAAGGTTCACGCCCACCCGCTCACCGATGATGGCCATGCTGACGAATCCTTCCAGATTCATGGAGCAGTACACCCAAGGTGTCTGACGAGCCATCTCATGCGGTTGTGAACCATCAGCTTCAAGCTGGCTGTCCAAACGGCGCTTGGTCACCTCTTCCAATTGTTTCCTTGCCAGTGCCCACTCGCCAGTGAACATGGCCATCGATACAACCTGATAGTCGTACCAGGTGCCATGGTTGTTGAACTCATCGGCTTCATCCCGACCATTGTCGCTTTGCAGTAGCCAGACGCAGTAATCAGCCATCCATTGTCGGAAAGCAGCCTGACACTTGTCGGTCCAGGCGTTCGAACGACGGAGCAGGATCTCATAATCAAACAGCGTAGGGAGGTAGCGGGTGTCGATGATGCCGATGCCACGTCCCTCACAGATGCCCGGTATTTGCTGCGCATAGTTCAGGTTAGGGTTCATGCGGGTTTCCGGATTGATAAACCAAGTTCGCAACATGGCAGCAGCGCGCTCAGCATATTTTTCATCGTCCGAGAGATAATAGGCAAGCGCGAGGCACGATGCCCGGTCAATGACTGCGGCAAGACCTTGCGAATCAGTAAAATCATCGTACTCTGGATTCGTTTCTCCATCCTTACGGATGTAGGGCAAGCCATCGGCTGTGTTGGGGTTTTTCCACCAATAGGGACCACGGCTCACATAGTCGTGCTTGTCGCCCGAGGGTGGCACCTGCTTCTTGTCCATTACCGAGGGGAGTGGACCGTCAAGAAAGCCGTCAGCATCGGCCAACAATTGCCGATACGCAGGCAATGTGGTTGCATCGTCTCGTTGCACGTCGTGCTTCACACGTTCCAGCACGTTGCGGTTCAGCAAGAGCAAAGGCTCCTCTACGGCGAAAGTCTGACTCTTTGGTGCTTCCTTGCAAGCCAGTAGTCCGGCCAGCATCAGCAATGCCAATAATGTTTTTTTCATGATTGTCATTTCGTTTGTTCTTATTTCAGAATGTCGAGGGTGTTCCCATCGGTTGTGACCGACAACAGCTTCAACGAATTGCCACACACATTGTATTTGATAATATCCACCTTACCATCCTTATAGGTAAGTTGAATGGTTTCATTCTTCATTTCCACTTTGACAACAGGCTGTTCTTCACCAGCTTTCGTGGGGAACAGGATGTATGGCTCCACACATTGTCCTGCTTGCAGTCGTGTGAACACTGGAGTAGCCACTGGGCGACAAAGATATTTTTGTGCGCCATTCATAGGCACCCAACCCTGTACCTCAGGTTGTTCTTGCCCCTTGACGACCTTCAGCTCAGCCGCATCCTCACGGGCTTGGAAGATAGTCAGGTTGGCCACATCCTTGCTTGCACTCGATATAGCCCTAAGTTGTGCTTGCGTATGGAAATCCTCAGTGTCGAAGTGGAACCACGTCTGGTACTTATGTTCCTTCTGGTCGGCTGGTGTGAAGATGTCGAACAATATCCAATACTTGTCCTTGATGAAGGCCAAGGCACGATACTGGGTGACGGTCTTGTCGTTGTTCTCGCCGAAGCCCTCGTCGTACCATCCTTCGCCGAAGTCGAACTCTTCGTTGGTTATCCAGCGGTTGTCGAGCGGTGAGGAGATTTCCTTGATGCCTGGCACATCCATCACGCCGCGACGGTTCTGGTCCATTCCATCCACTCGGGTCACATTGTGTGCCCGCGCCGAAAGAATGTATTTGCGCCACTGCGAGGTGTCGTAGGCATACACACCACCCTCCGTAAGCAGACGGCTTCCGTAAGCATGGAGTATAAGCGAAAGTTTATCCTCATGTTGGTGCCCGATACTATAAGGACCCACCTCAAAATGTGCATACATGTCCTGTGGCCCCCAACCCGTACGCATCACGTACCATCCAGCCCAAGGCATCCACACTGAAGTGTAAGCAGGCATTACACCCTCTTTGCCTTCAGTGGCCAGATATTGAAAGTCTGTACGCTGAGGAAACAATGCAAAACCTTTCCCAAGTGAGCCACGACAGGGATTCCACCCTGCATCGTTCATGGCAGGAGTACAGCCATCGGGCATCATGATTTTCTGATAATACTCGTAGAATGGTTCTATGTCTGTTATGTAATTGTCAGGAAGTTTGTAGCCAAACAGGTTGGCACTATTATACAGACCATTGATATACACCAGGCAGACTCCGTGATAGCCCGGAGCCAATTCTTTTTGAGCACCATCGGGATAGAACTGCTCTGTCTGTTCGCGATACAATTTGTCGGCAGCATACTCACTCCAAGCTCCCGATTGCTTGAATTCCGGGAATACTTGACCGATATTGAACAGACCATTCATCTCATGAGTCAGCCAGTTGCCCTTTTTGTGGTGCTTACGCAGGTGTACGGCATGTTCGAAGCACGATTTCATGAACCATACCACACTTTCATCATCGAACGCTGGTGAAGGCAGGAAGCGGTAGAAAGTATTGAACCACACGCCAGAGGTTCGGATGCCGCTTTCGAGTGTACGCCAGCGTGAGTACAGCGGACTTCCCTCATGATCGGGGATGGGACATTGTTCTTGCCAGCTACGGAATTGTTTCACCCATTCCTGCGCATACCGCTCGTCGCCTGTGGCCCAATAGGCTTGACCCATTTCTTCCCAATAAGGATGACGGCTCAGTTGCCACGTCCATTCCTGATACTTTATCTCGCTGGCATTCACGCTCCAGTCAATGGTGTCGCCAAACTGCATGGGAATGCTACATGCGCCGAAGTAATGACGCATAACGGGTTCCAGTTCCGAACAGTCGTAACTGGCATCGCGTGTTTCAGGCTTACTGAAGTCGTGCCAATCGAAGAACCAGGCATGCTTGCTGCGGGTACGCAGGTAAGCGGCAAGTGCCTTTTGTGCTTGCTTGTAATCTTTCTGTGCTACAGCCTGTTTCACGTCTCCCATGCCAGGATAGTCGAGGTTCAGCTCATCGAACAGGTCACCGTCAGAGAGCACCGGCCCATAGATGATGGGGAAAGTGAGCTGCCATATCGACGACTGCAAGTCGAATTCCTCGTTGCCATATTTCATCAGCTTCTCCAATTCTTCCTTGTATTTCAAAGTCCCCATTCTGTTGCAGAGCAACAGCACCTTGGCCAAGTTTTTTGTTTCCACTATGCCTGTCACATCGCTTTTCTCAAAGGTCTTCACTCCATCCAGATAGGGGAAGAACCATTCGATGGCCTTGCGGATGGAAGCGCCTTCGGGAGTGACATGTTCCCAAAGGTTCACTCCTACGCGTTCGCCGATGATGCCCATCTGTGCAAACCATATCAGGTTTTCACTGCAGTAGTGCCAGGGACGTGTACGTGCATATTCCAACGGTTGCGAACCATCGGCTGCCAACTGGCTGTCCAAACGGGCTTTCGTCACTTTCTCCAATTGGTTTCTGGCCTCACCCTTCTTGCCTGTAAATATGGAATATGCCACCACTTGGTAGTCGTAGCACGATCCGTGGTTGTTCTTTGCCGCTGCCTCTTCCTGGCCGTTCTTGCTGGTTATGAGCCATTCCAAGTATTCGGCAATCCAACTTTTCAGTCCATCATTGTCGGCCTCTGTCCATGCCGGTGATGCTTGAAGCAAGATTACATAGTCGAGCATTTCGGCAATGCAAGGTGTCTCGATGATGCCGATGCCACGTCCATCGGTGATGCCCGGTATTTGCTGCGCATAGTTCAGGTTGGGGTTCATGCGGGTTTCGGAGTTGAGAAACCAAGCGCGGAGCAGCAGTGTGGCCTTTTCGGCATACGACTCGTTATCTGTAAAGTAATAGGTTAATGCCAACTTACTCACCATGTTGCACAGCTTGCTCAAATAGATGTGGTCGGTAAAGTCATCGAGCTCTGGATTGCGCTCTCCATCCTTGCGGATGTAAGGCAATCCGTCGGCTTTGGTGGAGTCGGGCCACCAGTAGGGGGCGCGGCTCACATAATCGTGCCTGTCGCCCGAGGGCGCGGTTTGTTTCTTCATCATCACCGACAAAGGCTCTTCCTGCAGATACCCATCGGCTGCTTTCGTCAAGGCTGCGAAAGCTGGCATCACCTCAGGGTTCTGGCGTGCGATGTCGTGTTTCACCCGCTCCAGCACCTTGCGGTTCAGGAGTATCAGTGGCGAATCATCGGTCGATGCAGTGACTGCCTTTGGTGCCGACTGGCAAGCTGTCAGCAGATAGACTGCCGACAGCATGTAGAATAGTACTCTTTTCATGTTATATGTCATTTGATTTGTTCTCATTGGGAATCAGGTCTTGATGCTTGTCGCACGGTCACTTCACCATTGTCTTGCTATTCACTTGCAGGGTCCTGATGGCATTTCCATCGAGTGTGAATGCAATGGTGTCCGCAGTACCATCCTTGAATTCGATGCGCATGGTGTTTTCTTTCATCTCTACGGCCTTCACTGGCAATGTTTCTCCTGCAGGTGTCGGGAACAGTAAATAAGGTTCAACACATTGTCCAGCCTGCCGGCGAGTAAATGTAGGTGTGGCAACAGGTTTGTTCGACAGCCACCCGATGAGTTCCGGTTCCGTTTGTCCTGTGATGATTTCCATGTGAGGTGCGTCTGTGCGCAGCGGACAGATGCTGAGGTTGGGAGCATCTGTGTTACCCGTACTTGCACCAAATGGTTGCTGATTGGTCTGTGCCGTCGATTGGTTCAGGTGGAACCATGTCCGGTATTCGTGCTCTGCCGTATCGTTTGGCGTGAACACGTCTATCAGCAGCCAATATTTTTTCTTGACGAAGGCAAGCGCACGGTATTGTGTCACCGTCGAATCGTTTTTGGCACCGAAGCCTTCGTCATACCAACCTTCGCCAAAATCAAGTTCATCAGTGGTGATCCAACGGTTCGACATGGCCTGTCGGCTATGGTTGATCAGGTCGTTGCCTCGCAGGGCTTCACGGTTCTGGTCCTTGCCATCCACGCGAGTCACGTTGTGTGCACGACCCGACAGCACGTATCTGCGCATGTCGGAAGTGTCGTAAGCGTAGGTGCCGGCTTCAGTGAGCAGACGGCTTCCGTAGGCGTGTATGATTACCGACAACTTGTCCTCGTGCGAATGAGCCGCCGAGTAAGGACCTACTTCATAGAAAGCATACAGATCCTTTGCTCCCCATCCCGATCGCATGATGTACCATCCAGCCCAAGGCATCCATGTGGAAGTGAATGCAGGATAAGTGCCTTGCGCACCCTGTGTGGCCACATAGAGGAAATCCGTGCGGTGTGGCAAGATTTTGTGGATGTTGCCTAAATATGTGCGGATGTCGTCGTTCCCCGAGTCGCGGGCGTAGTATATCTCGCTCTTACGCTTGAAGGCTTTTTCCGACAATCCGCTGCTGTCGCCCCAGCCAGAGTCGTTCACCGATGGCATGCAGCCGTCGGGCATGTAGATGTTCATGTAGCACTGGTGTGCCGCCTCCATGCCATTCAGGAAATCAGCGGGAACGGTGTAGCCATTGAGTTGGGCGATGCTGGCCATCTCGAAGTAGTTGGTCACCGACACACCATGGTAGTGCGGTGTCAGCTCTACCTGTGCGCCGTCGGGGTAGAACTGGATCTGCTGGTCCTCGTACATCTTCGTAATGGCGTAATCGGCCCACGTGGCCGACTGCTTGAACTCCGGCATCAGCATGCAAATATGGAACAGTCCGTTCATTTCCATCGTAAACCAGTTGTTCTTCTTGTGATGGCGGCGTATGTGGGTGGCATGTTCGTAGAGCGATTTGCTCATCCAAAACATCAGTTCATCATCGAAAGCCTTCGAGGGAAGAAAACCAAAGAATGCATCCGACCACGCGTACAGCGTGCGTATGCCTGTTTCGATAGTACGCCAATGCGAATAATCCACCGATCCTTCGAAATCAATCAGCGGACTTTGGATTATCCAACTGCGCAATTCATTGGCCCATGCCTGTGCATATCGCTCATCACCAGTAGCCCAATAGCCTTCACGCAAATCCTGCCATTGGCGGTGCCTTCCTAACTGCCAGGTCCATTCACAGTACTTGTTGGCGGTTGGATTCAAGCTCCAGTCTATTTCTTCACCAAACTGGTGAGGTGTTCCACACACCGTAATGTATCGATTTGCCACTTTATCGGCATCCGTACTGTCAAACTCAGGGTCACGACTCTCTGGTTTGGCAAAATCATGCCAGTCGAAATACCATTTCACGTTTGTCCGGTTACGCAGGTATGTAGTCCATGCTGTTATAGCCTTGCTATAGTTGCCGTCAGACACTGCCTGTCTCACATTCTCCAAACCAGGATAGTCTAAATTCAGCGCATTAAAAAAGTCGGCATCCGACAGGATCGGACCTGCTATCACTGGCATGGTTAGTGGCAGTATGGAAGTTGGCAAATCGAATTTATCGTTGGTGAACTTCACGAGATTCTCCAGCTGTCGGCCATACTCCTTCGTGTCGAAGCGGCTTGTCTGCATCAGCACTTCGGCCAGCGGAGCCGTTTCGTGTATGCCTGTGATTTCTTCCTTCACGAAAGGTTTCTCACCCCCGAGGTAGGGGAAATACCATTCGATGGCCTTGCGTAGTGTAGCACCCTTGGGGGTCACATGTTCCCACAGGTTCACGCCCACCCGTTCGCCCATCTTTGCCTGTTGCACAAATGCCAACAAGTTGAAGGTGCTATAGGTCCACGGACGTGTGCGGGCAATCTCAAGGGGTTGCTCGCCATCAGCTTCTAATTGGCTGTCCATGCGGCTACGGGTCGATTGTGTAATCTGTTTCTTGGCAATGTCTTTCCGGTTCAGAAACAAGGCCTGTGCCGTCACTTGGAAGTCGTACCACGTGCCGTGGTTGTTGTGCTCCTTGGCTTCGCTTTGTCCGTTCTCGCTGGTGAGCAGCCAGTTGGTATAATCGCCTATCCATTGGGCGAACGCCGTCTTGTCGGTTTCTGCCCATGTTGGCGAAGCTTGCAGCAGAATCACATAGTCGAGCATCTTGGCTATGCAGCGGGTGTCGATGATGCCGATGCCACGGCCATCGGTGATGCCCGGTATCTGCTGTGCATAGTTGAGGTTGGGATTCATGCGGGTTTCGGGATTGATGAACCACACGCGCAGCAGGTTGGCGGCCTTTTCGGCATACGGCTCCTTATCTGTAAGGTAATAGGCCAGCGCCAGCTTGCTCACCATGTCGGTGGTGCGTTCCATGTAAAGCCGGTCGGTGAACTCATAATACTCTGGGTTGTGCAGTCCGTCCTTGCGGATGTAGGGCAAGCCGTCGGTTTTGGTGGAGTCGGGCCACCAGTAGGGGCCACGGCTCACGTAGTCGTGCTTGTCGCCCGAAGGAGGCATCTGCTTTTTCATGGTCACCGACAGGGGCTCGGCTGTCAGCATTGTGTCGGCTGCGGCTAGCAGCTGTTCGTAGGCCGGCATCAGTTCCACGTTGCCACGTGCTATCTCGTGCTTCACACGTTCCAGTACGTTGCGGTTCAGCAGGATGAGCGATGGCTCCTTGCTGACGGACTCGGTTTTTGTTTGTGTTGCGGTGTGGCAGGCTGTGAACAGCATCACAACCATCACCGCCATTGGCAGTCTGTGCTTCATGGTAGTTTCTGATTTTGTTATTTTGCGATTCTTTATCGTCATGTCATAATTTTTGCAAAAATAACATTTTCCCCATTCAATGACAACAGTTTTTCGCTTTTTTAAAATAGGAAAGGCGAAAAAGATGGACTTTCATCCCACTGCTATTCCGACATGACAAATTGTTTCGGTACATGTCTGCCCGAAATGGGGGGAGGAGGAAGTCAGGGCTTGCCAATGATTCCAGAATAGTTTTTTGAGGTGGCATCGAGGAGGGTCAGCCTTCTTTGCCGCTGGTGCTGATGTGCCTGACCAGGGGTAGCACCACGTTGCGGAGCACCTTGTCGTTCAGCCGATGCTCGCCATCGAAGCGGATGGCGTGGGTGTAGTGCTTGCGGAACAGTTCATAGGTGTTCACCGTGTCGTCGTGGATGCCGAACAGGCCGTAGGTGTTGTCGAGGTCGAAGGGGGTGATGCCTTTGAATTGCTGGCGTTCCATGGCGTTGTGGTGCTGGATGATGTCGCGGGTGATGCGGAACTCCGTGGCACCGTCTTTTCGTCGGCTGAAGAACTTGTGGGTGCCTGTCTTCAGGACTTTCGACATGGTGCTCATGTTGAAGGCGGGGTTGACACAGATCTTCCGGAATCCGAACATCTGCTGGGCGTACATCCCTCCCATCGACGTGCCGATGATGATGTCAGGCTGCTGCTCCTTGCAGTACTGCCGCAGGTAGGGCAGGGCTTCTTGCGGGTCGATGGGTATGTCGGGGGCTATCACCGTTGCCTCGGGCAGCATCTTGCGGAGGCTTTCCACCGTTCCCGAGGAGCCGGAGGAGCCGAAACCGTGGAAATAGGCGATTGTCATTCCACCATCTTCAGGCAGTCGAGCTGGGTCTCTATCTTGCCGCTGTATTTCTCGTTGAGGTAGTTGGAGAGTTTCTCGAAAGCGGTGAGCATTGACACGTCCTTCAGTTTGGCGCGCAGCACGAAGCTCTCCTGCTCCTTGTCTTGTGTGCGCTTGTACGACAGCTCGAACTTGTGCCATCCTTCGCGCACCACGTCATCCTTCTGCTTCCCCTTGCTGCGGAATACTTCGATGTCGGTGACATTCTTGTTGATGATGAGGATGTACTTCTTGTGTCCGTCGTCGAGGAATATTTTCGTGAAGCCTTTCTTCACTTCCCTTTCCAGACGGTAGTGCACGATGTTGAGTTCCTTTTCGTTGAGTCGGCCCAGGCCTTTGATGAAGGGTTCGATTTCGGCTTGTGTGGCAAGCAGGGCGTCCAATTCAAAATAGCGTACGTAATACATGATTTCGGGTTGTGTTTGGGTTTATAATGGGTTGGTTGTTTGTTGTTATCTCACGAACAGCAGCTCGCGGTATTTGGGGAGTGTCCACATCTGGTCGTCCACGACGAGTTCCAGCCGGTCGATGTGTTCCCTGATTTCCTCGATCATGGGAGCTACGGTGTCGTGGTAGGCCAGTGCCTTCCCACGTTCGCTTTCCAGGCGGTTGGCCACGCGGCGTGCCTCCACCATCTGCTCCACCCGTTCGTTGATGAAGAGGGTGCTCTCGGCTATCTCTTCGATGAGTTTCAGGTTCTGGCGGTTGAGCTTCGCGGCTTTCTCGTGGGGAAAGATGTGTTGCATGCAGTCCACGTTGTGGGCCAGACGGCTTTGGTATTCGGTGGCTACGGGTATGATGTGGTTCATGGCGATGTCGCCCAGCACGCGTGCCTCGATCTGTATCTTCTTGGTGTAGGTGTCCCATTTCACTTCGTTGCGTGCCTCGAGTTCCTTGCGGTTCATCACGCCTGTGCGCTCGAACATGCGGATGCTTGCGGGGCTGAGGTAGTTGTCGAACACGAGGGGGCAGCAGGTCTCGCAGTCGAGTCCGCGTCGTGCCGCTTCCTGCCGCCACTGGTCGGAGTAGCCGTTGCCGTCGAAGCGGATGGGCTTGCTGATGGTGATGTACTTGCGCAGCACGCTCACGATGGCTTTTTCCTTGGGCAGTCCTTCGTGGATGGCGGCATCGACGTCGGCCTTGAACTGCATGAGCTGTTCGGCCATGGCGGCGTTGAGGGCGATGAGGGCGCAGGCGCAGTTGGCTTCCGAGCCGACGGCACGGAACTCGAAGCGGTTGCCGGTGAAGGCGAACGGCGACGTGCGGTTGCGGTCAGTGTTGTCGATGAGCAGCTCGGGTATCTGTGGGATGTCGAGCTGCAGTCCATGTTTGCCCTCGATCGACACCAGCGAGTCGTCGGTGCTTTGCTCCAGATGGTCGAGCACGCGGGTGAGCTGTGTGCCGAGGAACGACGAGATGATGGCGGGGGGCGCTTCCTGTGCGCCGAGGCGGTGTACGTTGGTGGCACTCATGATGCTGGCCTTGAGCAGTCCGTTGTGGCGATACACGGCCATGAGCGTGTTGACGATGAAGGTGATGAAGCGCAGGTTGTCCTCGGACGTCTTGCCTGGAGCCATGAGCATGATGCCGGTGTCGGTGCCCAGCGACCAGTTGTTGTGCTTGCCGGAGCCGTTGACACCCTTGAAGGGCTTTTCGTGGAGGAGCACGCGGAAGCCATGCTTGCGTGCCACCTTCTTCATGAGCGACATGAGGAGCATGTTGTGATCGACGGCGAGGTTGCACTCCTCGTAGATGGGTGCCAGCTCGAACTGGTTGGGCGCGGCCTCGTTGTGGCGTGTCTTTACAGGTATGCCGAGTTCCAGGGCCTGTATCTCGAGGTCCTTCATGAAGGACACCACGCGGGCGGGGATGGCTCCGAAGTAATGGTCGTCGAGCTGCTGGTTCTTGCTGGCCTCGTGGCCCATCAGGGTGCGTCCGGTCATGAGCAGGTCGGGGCGTGCGGCATACAGCCCCTCATCGACGAGGAAATACTCCTGTTCCCACCCGAGGTAGGTACGCACGCGCTTCACGTTGTGGTAGAAATAGGCGGCCACGGCGGTGGCAGCCTTGTCGAGGGCGCGGAGCGACTTGAGCAGCGGTGCCTTGTAGTCGAGCGACTCGCCCGTGTAGGCGATGAACACGGTGGGGATGCACAGGGTGTCATCGACCACGAACACCGGCGAGGAGGGGTCCCACGCGCTGTAGCCGCGGGCCTCGAAGGTGTTGCGTATGCCTCCCGAGGGGAAGCTGGAGGCGTCGGGCTCCTGCTGTACCAGCAGTTTCCCCGAAAACTCCTCGATCATGCCCCCTTTGCCATCGTGTTCCACAAAGGCGTCGTGTTTCTCGGCGGTGCCTTCGGTGAGGGGCTGGAACCAGTGGGTGTAGTGGGTCACGCCGAGTTCCGTAGCCCATTTGCGCATTCCCTCGGCCACCACATCGGCCGTCTGCCTGTCGAGGGGCGCATCGTTGTCGGTCGCTTCCGACAGGCGTCTGAACGCTTCGGGCGGCAGATAGCGGAACATTTTCTCGCGGTTGAACACGTACTTGGCAAAATATTCGGAGGGGTGATCGGCTGGTGTCGGCACCGGAAGGGCACTCTTCTTGAATGCTTCCTCCACTACTCGAAATCTCAGTTTTGACATTTGTCGCTATGATTCTGTGATTCTTGAAAATTCCTTTTCAAAACAATTTCCTAATATAAAACATAAAAAAGACAGGACTCTGTCCGCCTTGTTCCTCCTTGCGGACTGTCGGCCTGGAAAACGGTGCCAAAATTACGCTTTTTCATTCAGAACCACAAGCATGTGATGGGTGAAAATGCGATTTTCCGGTAATTTTCCTTTCTCCCGGTGTGGCCCCTTCTTCGGAGGAAAGGCAGGGAATTGGCGGGCAAAGACAACGGCTAACGATTGAAATATTCCATTTGCTTACGCACGCTTTCCTCGTGGATGAATGCAAAAAGACGTTCTACCAAGGTTGCGTCGAGTTGCAAAGACTGTCCCAGGGCTATCCGTTGCGTCAGCATCTGCTGGTAGCGGTCGGTCTGCAACACGGTCATGTTATGCGCCTTTTTGAACACGCAGATCTCTTGGCTCAGTGACATCCGCTTGGCCAACAGCTCGAGGATTTGCTCGTCGCACTCGTCGATTTGCTTGCGCAGCAACTCTATGTCGGTGAGCCCCTGTTGGCGGTCGCGCACCACGAGGTGGCCGAGTATCTGCCGCAGCTGTGCGGGGGTGACCTGTTGGCGTGCGTCGCTCCAGGCCTGCTCGGGGTGGGAGTGGCATTCCACCATCAGTCCGTCGGCGCCGAGGTCCATGGCTTGCTGGCACAGTGTGGCCACGAGTTCCTGCCGACCGCCCATGTGCGAGGGGTCGCACAGTAACGGCAACTTCGGGTAGCGGCGGCGCAGCTCGATTGGAATGTGCCAGTGGGGCATATTGCGGAACAACGTGTCGGCATACGAAGGGAAACCGCGATGTACGGCAGCGAGGCGGGTGATGCCAGCGTCTTGTAGGCGCTCCAATGCGCCTATCCATAGGTCGAGCTCTGGGCTCACGGGGTTTTTCACCAGCAATGTGATGTCCGTGTCGCGTAGTGCATCGGCTATCTCTTGCACGGCAAAGGGGTTGGATGTGGTACGGGCTCCTATCCACAACAGGCGGATGCCGGCCTTCAGGCAAGCCTCTACGTGGTGGGCATTCGCCACCTCGGTCATTACGGCCATGCCAGTGACCTGGCCGGCGTTGCGGAGCCACGACAGGGCTCTAGCGCCCACTCCCTCGAAATGTCCGGGTTTGGTCCGAGGTTTCCATACGCCAGCCCTGAACACCTTCACTCCCACCTTTGCCAGCTCGCAGGCCGTATGGAGTACCTGCTGTTCCGTCTCGGCACTGCATGGACCTGCTATGACCAGCGGCCGGGGCAAATCGAATATGTTTTCTGCATTTAATCCCATTTCGGGGCACAAAGATAAATAAAATAATTATCTTTGCGTGTTGAATGTCAAAAAAGGATTTTTTACGATGAACTATGATTTCGATACCGTCATCGACCGTCACGGCACCTCTTCAGTCAAGTACGATTGCCTGAACGACATCTGGGGCAAGGACGACCTGATGCCTCTGTGGGTGGCCGACATGGATTTCCCCACTGCCCCCTTCGTGCGCGAGGCTATCAGCCAGCGCCTGCGACACCCCATACTGGGCTACACCACCAAGCCCGACGGCTACTACCAGGCCATCATCAGCTGGCTCAGGAGCCGGTACGCACTTGAGGCCGATCGCTCCAACATCCATTACACGTCGGGCATCGTGCCTGGACTGGGACTGGCCATCAACTGCTTCACGCAGCCTGGCGACAGGATCCTGGTGCAGCCGCCCATCTACCATCCTTTCATGTGGCTCATCGGGCGCAACCACCGCACGATGGTCACCAACCCGCTCACCCCCGACATGCGCATGGACCTCGACGGTTTCCGGCAGAAGGTGCGCGGCTGCAAGGTGTTCATGCTGTGCAACCCCCACAACCCCGGGGGCGTGGTGTGGACCCGCGAGGAACTCTACACGGTGGCGCGCGTCTGTCATGAAGAGGGGGTGTTGGTGCTCTCTGACGAGATTCATGCCGACCTCACTCTGCCGCCACACCACCATGTGCCTTTCGCCTGCGTCGGTCCGTTGGCCCGTGAAAATTCCGTCACCTTCATGTCGCCGAGCAAGGCATTCAACATGCCGGGCATAGCTGCCTCGCACGCGCTCATCTTCAATCCTCGGCTCGGAGAACGGTTCCGCAACCACGTCGATACATGTGAGTACGGCAACGGCCATGTCTTTTCCTTCGTCACCGTGGAGGCCGCCTACACCCATGGCACCGACTGGCTCGACCAGTGCCTTGCCTACATCAGCGGCAACATCGATTTCGTCATCGACTACTTGGCCCGCCACTGTCCCGCCATCAAGGCCCGCAGGCCGGAAGCATCGTTCCTCGTCTGGCTCGACTGCCGTGGCCTCGGACTTTCGCAGAAAGCCCTCAACAGTTTGTTTGTTGATAAAGCTCATCTGGCGCTCAACGACGGCAGCATGTTTGGCGCTGATGGCGAGGGCGACGGATTCATGCGTCTCAACGTGGCCTGTCCACGCGCTGTGTTGCGGCAGGCGCTCACACAACTCTCAGTAGCCATCAACCAATCATGATCAAGGAAGACTACCTCGTGAGGATGATACGCGAAATCATCACTCTCATCGCCAGTTCCCTGCTGGAGCGCCGCCGCGTCAGGCCTTCGCAATGGATAGAGTACGACACGCTCACCAGTCAGCTGCTGGGTGTTTCCACCCCGCAACTTGCCGCTCTCGATGCCGACGATATCATCGATCGCTTCCCCGACACCGACACCGACCGCATGGGGAAAATGGAACTTGCTGCCATGACGTTGCTCAAGGTGTCCGACGAGATGACCGACGAGCATCTCATCGACAAGCACCGCATCCGGCAGAATGGCATCCGGCTGCTCCGCCATGTGGACGACAATGACCACACCTTCTCACTGCAGCGTGTGGCACTGCTGCGGATGTTGGCCGACAAGCCATAGACAAGACGAAACAATAACCTAAAAATGGAAAGAATATGAAAAAATGGATTCTTGAGGCAGCCATCATCGCTGTCGGAATGCTTTGCTTGGGATTTTGCATCATGAGCGGACTCGATTCGTTCGCCAACAAGAACAGGGTGGTAAGCGTGAAAGGGCTTGCCGAACGCGAGGTGGAGGCCGACAAGGTCATCTGGCCTCTTATCTATAAGCAGGTGGGCAACGACCTGGCCTCGCTCTACACTCAAATCAGCAACACCAACAAGGCCATCATCGCATTCCTCAAGCAAAAGGGGCTTACCGATGCCGAAATCAACGTCAACGCGCCTGAAATCATCGATATGCAGGCCGAACGCTACAACAGCAACCCTATAGTGTATCGCTACAATGTCACCGGAGTCATCACTGTCGTGTCGGGACAGGTGTCTCTCGTTCGCAATCTGATGCAGGAGCAGAGCGAACTGCTCCGGCAGGGCATTGCCGTGGGCGGCAGCGACTACCGCTACAACATCCAATATCAGTTTACGAAACTCAATGATGTAAAGCCGCAGATGATAGAGGAGGCCACCAAGAATGCACGCGCCGCAGCCGAGAAATTCGCCATCGACTCCGACAGCCGCCTCGGCAAGATCATGCGCGCCAGCCAGGGACAATTCAGCATCGACAATCGCGATGAGAACACTCCTTACATCAAGAAGGTGCGGGTGGTGACCACCATCGACTACGCATTGCAGGACTGACTCGCCTCCGAAGACTTCCCTCTCTTGAAACACATGACAAGCCATGAAGGAGATGACAAACCACACACTTGACCTCAACGCGATGGATCGTCGTTGCCTGCTCCAGGCCATCGACGCACGGCATAGCGTGCGCTCATACAACGGCGACCCCTTGCCGGCCGACTTGTCGGAAAGGCTGGAACGGGCGGTGGCATCGCTCAACAACCGCTACGGCCTGCACATCCAGCTCGTCACCCATGAACCGAAAGCCTTTACGGGCATGTTGGCTTACGGTAAGTTCTCGGGCGTCACTAATTATTTCGCCATGATAGGCCGACAGGCCGACGACCTTGACGAACGCATCGGATATTGTGGCGAGCAACTGGTGCTGCTGGCACAGGCGATGGGACTGAACACCTGCTGGGTGGGCCTGTCGTACAGGGCCGTGGAGGGCGCTTACCTCATCGGAAAAGGCGAGAGGCTCGCCTGCATGATAGCCGTGGGCTACGGCACCACGCAGGGGAAAGACCACAAGCGGAAGTCGGCCTGCCAGGTCAGCAACGTGGGTCCATCCACCCCCGCTTGGTTCCGCTGCGGAGTGGAGGCGGCCTTGCTGGCCCCTACCGCCATCAACCAGCAACAGTTCCGTTTCGAGTATGTGGGCACCGATGCCCAAGGCATCCATCGGGTGAAAGCACACCGGGGATTCTCGGTGGTGGGATACACCCACATGGACCTGGGCATAGCCAAGCTGCATTTCGAACTGGGCGCAGGGAAGGAACATTTCGAATGGGTCGGACAACAGCCCGATCCGGCAACCATAAACCAATAGAAATCATGCTACACTCGAAAATCACCTTCGACAGTCTTGTGCGCGGCATCATCGCCGTCGCTGCCTTCGTAGCAATCATCCTGCTCATCCGCTATCTGAGCAGTGTGCTGATACCTTTTGCCATCGCCCTGCTGGTGGCATACATTCTGCGGCCGATAGTCCGTCGCATCGAACGTTCGCGCACGCTTTTTGCCCTGGAATATCTCTTTGAAAGCATCTGCCACCGTTCCAGGCACCCACGCATGTGGCGCCGGTCGGAAGCACCCATCGATGCCAATGGCAATCGGGTCTATCCCGAGTGCTCCGCGTTCCGGCGTATTCCGGCCGTCTTCCTCACCCTTGCCTTACTCGTGGCCCTCTCGACCGTTTCCTGCATGTTGCTCATCCCTCCCATGGTGGCGCAGGGCGAACACCTGAGCCAGCTGGTGAGCGCTTACGTGCAAGATGAGTATAGTAACTCCGTGTTGCCCGACTTCATCGAAGAGCAACTTCATGCGCTGCTAGCAACAGTCGATGTGAAAGCCTTGCTGACAAACACCAATGTGATGGACTTGGCCAGGAACATCCTGCAAGGCACCTGGGGGGTGGTGTCGCAAGGTGTGGGTGTGGTCATAGGACTGATGGCGTCGCTCATCTCGATTTTTTATCTGTTCTTCATCATGATCGACTATGAGAAAGAGTCGGACCGGCTCCTGAACCTGATACCGCAGGGCGGTGGACTCTACAAGGACAAGACCCGCTTCATATTGGAAAAGGTGAAGGAGAACATGTCGAAGTATTTCCAGTCGCAAGCCCTGATAGCTTTTCTGGTAGGCATCATGTTCGCCATCGGATTTTCCATCATCGACCTGCCCTTGGCCATCGGCCTCGGCCTTTTCATCGGGCTGCTCAACATGGTGCCCTACTTGCAGATAGTCGGTGCCGTGCCGGCCGTACTGTTCGCCGTGCTGCAGGCATTGGAGAACGGCAGCGACGTGACGATGTCGCTGGTAGCCATCGGCATCGTGTTCGTTGTCGTGCAGATTATCCAGGACACCATCCTGACCCCTAAGATCATGGGCACAAAATTCGATATGAGTCCAACCGTCATTCTGCTGTCATTGTCGGTCTGGGGATCGTTGCTTGGTTTCATCGGTCTCATCATCGCCATCCCATTGGCCGACCTTGTGCGTCAGGCCTACGATGTGCTCGTACTCGACAAAGGGAAAGAAACATCCAATCATTTGTAGAATCAAAAAATGCTTTAGAACGTGAATTGTCTGAAAAAACACCTGCCATGTTTCTTGTTGACGGCTCTGCTGCTTGCGCTATGCGGCTGCAAGGGAGTGCCAAACGGGCCAGTAGATGCTGCGCTGGCCTACCATTTCGATGCGCCTGCAGCCATTTGGGAAGAGAGTTTCCCATTGGGAAACGGACGGATCGGTGTGATGCCCGATGGTGGCATCGCCCATGAGAACTATGTGTTGAACGAGATTTCCATGTGGTCGGGAAGTCCACAGAATGCCGACAATCCGACTGCCAGTGCCTCCTTGCCTGAGATACGCCGGCTGCTCTTTGCCGGACAGAACGACAAGGCGCAGGAACTGATGTACCGCACTTTCACTTGTGGTGGACTGGGTAGCAATGGGGCGAACAGTTACGACAAGCCTTACGGTGCCTACCAGCTTTTCGGCAATTTGGTCATCGAATTTGAGAACTCTGGAGACTCAGTGTGCGACTATCGGCGTGAATTGTGTCTCGACAATGCTATTGCCACCGTTGGTTACACACAAGGCGATGTCACATTCAGTCGTGAGACATTCACGTCCTTTGCCGACGATGTGGCTGTCATTCGCCTCAAAGCCAGCCAACCACAGAGCTTCAGCGTAAGCTACAACCGACACTCCAACAAGCCGATGCAAGAGCCTGTTTGCAGGGCCTGGAATGGTACGATCGACATACAGGGGCAGTTGCCCGATGGCACGGAGGCCGAAGGGAATCCGTTGCGCGGGATGGCTTACGGCGGACTGGTGAAGGTGTTGCTCCCGCAAGGTGGACAGGTGACCGACAACAACGACCGACTGGTGGTGACCGATGCGGAAGAGGCAATCATACTCGTGGCCATGAAGACCAACTATTGGGGCGATGATGTGATGGAGGCCACGAAAAGGCTCATCAGCCAAGCCGAGGCCAAGCCGTATGCCGAACTGAAAAAGGCTCACCTTGCCGCCTTCCGAAAACTGTTCCGACGCGTCAAAGTGGATTTCGGACATCGTGCCGAACGTGAGGCAATGCCGATGGATAAACGTCAGCTGGCCTTTGCTAACGACCATGACGATCCCTCACTTCTCTCACTCTACTACCAGTTCGGACGCTACCTGCTGATCTCATCCACACGTCCCGGCTCACTTCCTCCCAATTTGCAAGGTTTGTGGGCCAACACGATAAAGACGCCATGGAACGGCGACTATCACCTCAACATCAACCTGCAGATGAATCTCTGGCCAGCCGAAAAAGGCAACTTGGCCGAACTGCATGAGCCGCTCATCGACTGGACTTGCCAGCAGGTGGAGAGTGGGCGACACACTGCCAAGGTGTTTTACGATGCACGCGGATGGGTGACACATATCCTCGGCAACCTGTGGCAGTTCACTTCGCCTGGCGAAGGCGTGTCGTGGGGCGCAACCAACACAGCCGCTGCATGGTTGTGTGCGCACCTCTATCAACATTACCTGTATTCGTCCGACAAGGAGTACCTGCAACGGGCCTATCCTGTCATGAGGGAGGCTGCCTTGTTCTTCGTGGATATGCTGGTGGAAGATCCGCGTAGTCACTACCTGGTGACGGCTCCGACCACCTCACCTGAAAACTCTTTTTTGATGTCAGGGGGGAAGAAAGTTAGTGTGTGTGCTGGCTCCACCATGGACAACCAGATTGTTCGTGAGCTATTCTCCAATGTGATTGACGCTGCCGAAACCCTTCACATCGACAAGGCCTTTGCCGATACGCTCGCCACTTGTCGTGCCCGCCTGATGCCCACTTCGGTGTCGCCCGACGGACGTATCATGGAGTGGCTGGAACCCTTCGTGGAGGCAGAGCCTACACACCGCCATGTGTCGCATCTTTACGGGCTTTATCCTGCCCATGAGATTTCGACTGCCGATACGCCGCAATTGGCCGAAGCTGCACGCCAAAGTCTTCAGGTACGTGGCGATGAGAGTACTGGATGGTCAATGGGATGGAAAGTGAACTTCTGGGCCCGCCTTCATGATGGCGATCATGCCTACAAATTGCTTACCGATCTGTTGCGTCCCTGCCGCACCGACGGATTCAACTACAGCAATGGGGGTGGCACTTACCCGAATCTGTTCTGTGCACATCCACCTTTCCAAATCGATGGTAACTTTGGTGGTGCGGCGGGTATTGCGGAGATGCTGCTGCAAAGCCAGTGTGGCTACATCGAAATCTTGCCAGCACTACCTTCAGCCTGGAAGGAAGGCAGTGTGAGTGGCTTGTGTGTGGAAGGGGGCGCAGAGGTTGATTTCGACTGGAAGGGCGGGAAATGGCAACATTTTTGTTTGCGGGCAAAGGTCGCTCATGTACATCGCATTCATACGCATGGAGTGGCCGTGACTTGTAAACTGAATGGCAGGGAATTGTCGGTGACCAGTCGTGGAATGCTCGAAATTCCCATGAAGGCTGGCGATGTGCTTTCCATGGATCCGCTTCAAACTGATTTGTAGGATTGGTTTTTTGTTAGGGTGTCAAGTAACGTGTAAGAAATAACTTATTACATTTTTACTTAGATTTTGGAGATGTTTTTTTGCTTGCTCTTTGAGGGAGTTATGCGGGCATAACGGCCGAGAAAAACGAGCAAAAAATGCACTTTTGCACTTTTTGTTTTTGCACACGTCAAACCGTGTTTTCAAGTTACCGGGAGGAACCGTTTGACGCAATGGATGCTCCGCAAAAACTTACTGGTTCCTTTTGGTGTAAATCACTGGTTCCTCAGCAAAAATTTACTGGTTCCTCACGAAAAATTCAACAGTTCCTCCCGGTAATCCGATGCAATTAATTACAAGGATTGAAATTGCTTTACCGGGCGAACAGGCGACTTGTTCACAGTTTGCAAGTTGCTTGGACGTAAGGATATTCAAACCAATCAGATTTATGCCGACGTAATAATGCCGACAAGAATAGATGCGGTAAATAGGTTGCCTGATTTCTTCGGGAAGGGGTGATTGGACGATAAAAGGGAAAAGAAAGGTTGTCGCAAATTGCGATGCCCTTTTAGTTACACTAATATCCATAATGAATAGAAGGTTCCTGCTGTCTTTTTGTTGCAAAAAAGATGATCTTAGGCATTTTTTTCACTTTTTTTGATGAAATATTCAAAAAAAACAATCAGAATTGACGGATAATTCAAGAAAAAGTAGTAATTTTACCAATGAGTAGTCGGCGACCTCCTCCTCGCAAGACATAGAAAACACGTTTTCTCTTTACCCCTTTCGGTTCCCTGTTGACGGGGGACGGAAATGTTTCGAGCATCGGTTGCAAGCAAAAAGCGTGCTGATACAACAGGCAAGAGGTTAAATATTCAAAGGATAAAAAAAACAAACAAAAGATATTATGCAAGCTATAACATTCAATCAGGCGCAGATGCATGTACTGAACATGGCATCACATATAAAGACTGCGGCATCATTGGACTTATTGAAGGAGCAATTAGCTGCGTTTTATGCGAAGCTCATTGATGAACAGATGGATGAATTGTGGGATTCTGGAGAGTGGAATGAACAGAAACTTGCAGACTTACGTGGTGCTCACTTCAGAACTGAATACAAGTAATGGATAACCGTCCTGTTGTTATAGACACCAATTGTCTTATTCAAATGCTGTCTAAGAAAAGTCCATACAGACCTATATGGGATGCTTTTCTCGGAAAGAGGTTTATTCTCTGTGTATCAAATGAGATATTGGATGAGTATCAAGAAATCATTGAAGAGCAGACAACAACCCAGATTGCAGAGAATGTCATCCTCTTCTTAATGAATTGTAGCAATGTGAAATATGTTGATCCACATTTCCGACTTCAGTTAATCACTGCCAATCCTGATGATAACAAGTTTGTGGATTGTGCTTTTGCAAGTAATGCGGATTATATTGTAAGTGAAGATACACATTTTGATGTTTTATCCAAAACACCTTTCCCTGCGTTTAGCATTCTTACAATGGATGAATTCATCAAAACTTTTGTTGGCACATGAGGTTCTACTGGAATCGGCTTGTTTTCGCTTGTGACAGGAGTGCCTACAGGTGTCATTGGCTTTGCATCTGTGAAGTCGCTAATCTTGGCTTTTCGGCTCAGAGCAACACTTATAGGTTCGCCTGGATGATACTCAACTACGAGAACGAGGTCACGCTGAATCTCGTTCAGAAGAGGCTCAATGTTTTGACTTAATGAAGGCAAAATGTTTAGAGTGCAAGTGCTGACTACGGGCGTACGGCACGTACAGATTGACCGTTGTTGCGGTTGTTGTTGTTGTTCCAATTCCAATTGCCCGAATTGAAGTTGAGGTTGTACGCGTTGTTGTCGTTGTTCGGATTGAGCGAACTCGACCAGTAGTTGCCGCCCGAACCCTCGTTGTTGAGGTTGTCATTCCAGCGGTTGCCAGCGGCAGGGAGGAAGATACTCAGTTTGTTCAGCAGTCATCTGATACGGATACAAGGAAAGAATGTAACTCAAGTCTGACAAGCTATCCATGATTACTCATTTTTTCACAAAGCACAAATACTCCATGACAGACTGCCTATGAATTTGCCAACTCTGTTGTCGGCGTGCATCCTTGTAATGGTTAAATTATCAGGGCTAAATCTCTTTTGATTTCTGACAAAAATAGCATACAGTCTATTGGTGATTTACTTTCGACAGGGAATGACAGAATGTCCTGGGCAACAGTAAACAATGTTTTATGACTGACATCTTTGGAATCTGGAGTATTTTTGATACGTTTCTCTTCACCTTCCGAGTTATCTTTTGATGCCGTAATTGGTTGCCTTGATTTCCATACGTTAAACTCGTTTTGGAAATCATAATTCGTCTGTACATCATTCATTTGAAGTGTCAGTACTATATGTTTTTCTGCTATCTGCTCTGTTGTAGCACCTTCGGGCATCCGTTTCTCAAGACTCGTCAGAGTATAATACTCCCCGATTTTCAGA
>DCGR01000055.1:0-173 GCA_002315285.1 Bacteroides sp. UBA1773
TTCTTCGACAGCAACTCATGGGAATACACACCTATTGGCAAGATTGAAGGAATGACCAAGCAACAGTTGAAGGATGCCTTCGGAACAGGCGAGGTAAGCATCACTCTTTCACTCGACAACTCTACAGGCGTTGCCTCTATTTCTGCAAATCAGACAAAGTCGAATAGCATCTA
>DCGR01000055.1:245-2501 GCA_002315285.1 Bacteroides sp. UBA1773
GAGTAAAGAAAGTAAAGTAATGAAGAACGTTTTGTTATTCATACTGCTTCTCTGTCCTATTGTAAGTATGGCTCAGGAGCAGACAAAGATTGATAGCACAATGATAGTCAGAATCAGCGAAATAGAGGTTTATCCCGAATACCTCACGGAGTATCAGGAATTTGCCCATAATGTTGGCGCGACATCAGTAAAGGAAGAACCTGGAGTTATCTGCATCTATCCAATGCAGCAACTCCGCAACGACTGCCAGATTCGCATCCTCGAAATCTATGCATCGCAAGAGGCGTATCAGCACCACATCAAGACGCAGCACTTCCAAACCTACAAACAAGGCACGCTCCACATGGTAAAGAGCCTCGACCTCGTGGACATGCGCCAGATGGCACCTGAGTGCTTGCCTTTAATCTTTAACAACGCAAAAATCAACTAAACGAATTATGTACATAGAAAAGATACAGTCGCCAGCCGACTTGAAGGAGCTGGATTTAGAAGCATTGAAAGTTGTGGCAGACGAGACACGTGATGCCGTGTTGAACCGTGTAAGCAAGCATGGTGGACATGTGGGACCTAACCTGGGTTTCGTAGAGGCAACGGTGGCTCTGCATTATGTGTTCAATGCGCCAGAGGATAAGTTCGTGTTTGACGTTTCGCACCAATGCTATCCTCACAAGGTACTGACGGGACGTGCATCAGGTTTCCTGGGCAACGTGGATGACATGAATGCCATCAGCGGATATTCTTCACCTGCCGAAAGTCCTGTGTATGACAATTTTGAGGTGGGTCACACTTCCACATCCGTAAGTCTGGCTACAGGATTGCAGAAGGCGCGTGACATCAAGGGAACCAGCGAGAACATCATTGCCATCATCGGTGACGGTTCGCTCTCTGGTGGCGAGGCTTTCGAGGGTCTTGACGAGGCTTCGGAGTTGGGCACAGGCATCATCATCGTGGTGAACGACAACGAGATGTCAATCGCTGAGAATCATGGTGGTATATACAAGAACCTTCGTGCCCTGCGTGAGAGTAACGGCACATGCCAGCACAATTGGTTCAAGGCGTGGGGCTTTGAATATAAGTATCTGGAAAAAGGCAATGACCTAGAGAAACTGATTGAGGTGTTCCAGTCGGTAAAAGATACAGACAAGCCTACCGTCGTTCACATTCATACGGAGAAGGGACATGGTTTCAAGCCTGCCATCGATAATAAGGAAGCTTGGCATTGGGGAGCGCCATTCAATGTAGAAGATGGTTCAAGAGGCGCAAATGGTTCAAATAGTGCAGAGAGCTACGAAGAACTCTACAGCAACTGGATGCTCAGTGAGATGAAGAACGATCCTACGCTCATCGCAGTCACAGCAGGAACTCCTGCAGCCGCAGGTTTTTCTCCTGACAAGCGCAAGGAGGCTGGCAAGCAGCACATCGACATGGGCATTGCTGAGGAACAGGCTTGCGCCATGGCAAGCGGTATGGCAAAGGGTGGGCTTCGTCCCGTCTGGACGGTTTACAGCACCTTCATTCAGCGCACATACGACCAGATAGCACAAGACCTCTGCATCAACTCCAATCCTGCTGTAATCAATGTGGCTTGGGGAGGTTCATGTACGATGAACGACATCACCCACATCTGTCTGTTCGACATACCTATGCTGTGCAGCATTCCGGGACTTATCTACCTTGCCCCAACCAACTGTGAGGAGTACTTTGCCATGCTTCGCTGGGCAATCCTTCAGGACAAGAAACCTATCGCCATCCGCATTCCAAGCAATGGTGTAATTCACACTACAGAAACGGTTGATACTGAATACAGTTATGAGTCTCACTACAAGGTGATGCATGAAGGTTCGGAAGTGGCAATCATTGCTGCCGGTTCATTCTACCAGAAGGGTGAGAATGTGGTTCGTCTGCTTGCAGAGCAAGGCATCGATGCAACGCTCATAAATCCTCGTTACCTGAATGCTGTAGATGCTGACACATTGGAAGCTCTGAAGGAAAACCACAAGCTTGTTGTGACCTTGGAAGACGGATCGAAGGATGGTGGATTCGGTGAGCGCATCGCCTCTTATTACGGCACATCCGACATGAAGGTGCTAGTAGGTGGCATCATGAAAGATCTCTACGACCGCTTCGACCTACAGCAGTTGCTCAGCGACAATCGTCTGCTGGATGAGCAAATTGTGGAGGATGTTCTGAAGATTATCCGATAGTTAGCATGATGATTTATATTGGATCAACAACAATGAAACGAATATTATCCCT
>DCGR01000008.1:0-590 GCA_002315285.1 Bacteroides sp. UBA1773
AAAATGGCTAATCCCAATACACCAAGATGCGGGACGAAAGCGAGAAAGTGAATGCCAGGAAAGCAGAGATGATGGAGAGTAAGATCAAGAATGCCATCAAGATGCTCCGCAGGGCCATCGTGGAGGGTGTGATGCAGGTATGGATGTACAGCTGTTCTTCTATCGAAAAGGCAACGGCTCTTGGAACGCTCTCATATCCACAGACATGAGCATTGATGCAAAGAAAGCCTTCAGACCTTATTCCAGAAGATGACCTGGAAGGACTCAATAGTCAGATTTTCCATAACGCGATAATTCTATGTTCATCGCGCAAAGGTACATCGACCCAGAAAACGTGACAATACGGGATTCACCGATGGCATACGTTAAGTCATCAACTTGAAAAAATGTGGATTGATGATTTTTCGTGAATTGCCGTAAATTGGGTCGTAAATTTTCGTAAATAACAACACACCAGAAACTTCCATTGAATGTTTCTGACAACTGGTCAACGAGACCATGAACTGTGAACCATGACAATGGACAGGGCAAGTGAATTTTTTCCCGCGGTTTTGTTTGCCGGTCCGAAATGTTTCATGTATCTTTGCAGA
>DCGR01000008.1:706-24447 GCA_002315285.1 Bacteroides sp. UBA1773
CACACAACGGTTTACGTGCTCCTTATGGGCGTACGCATGGCTTTCGGGCCGTGAGTGCGCCTTTTGTTCGCAGTTGCGCTGAATAACACCACACAAACATTTAACCAAACAATAAAACAAATCATGAAAGAAGAAACAAAAAAAAGAACTTACGTGAAGCCCGAGTTACAGGAGTATCATGTGCAGCCATTCAATGTGATTGCCACGAGTGATCCACTGGGAGATAGTACAGAACTGTATGGTGACGGTTCAACTGACGGCTGGTTTTAACCCTTAAAAAGATGACAACAATGAAGAAATGTCTTTACATGGCTGTGGCAGCGATAGCTGTGCTCAGCAGTTGCTCAGGCAACAACGATACCATCTTTGACGAGGGTGGCAAGCAGCAGAGTGAGGCCAAGGTGTTCACCGCAACAATTGAGAGTGATGGGTTAACATCGCGTACCACAATAAATAGAGAAGCTGGAGACAACTACAATAAGGTTAGTTGGTGCGCTGGAGATGAGATCAGCATCAATGGCGTGACCTATACAGCGACACCTAATGGAACTGATGCTTCGAAGGCAACGTTTGCAAAGAAAACGGCGGGTGATGCTGATCCCACAGCTACCTACAAGGCATGCTATCCGGCGACGATGAGCAGCAATGGCACCACATTCTCCCTTCCTGCCACCTATACCTATGCTGCTGGCAAGTTCAATATGCCTATGTATGCCTATAATACAAGCAGCAAAGAACTCAGCTTCAAGAACCTCTGCGGCGTGCTGGCTATCACAGTGCCAACAACTCAGCTGTCAACAGTTTCTACTGTTACCGTATCATCCGACCAGCAGCTGAATGGAGCTTTCACTGCAACAGAAGCTGGTGTGCTGACATTTGAGAGCAAGACACTTGAAGATGCTGACAAGAAGATTACCCTTACCGTAGCCTCCGGTGGTTCAGGCAATGTATTCTACATTCCAGTGCCAGCAGGAAGTCACACGCTGGAAGTAGCCGTATCAGATGGTACAACAACCAAGAAAATGACAACATCAACTGCTGTTACAGTTGCACGAAACACGATTTACAACATAGTGTTTGCTGTGGTGACACCATTTCTCCCTGGCCTATTCACAGTCAACGGCTCAGGCAAGCAGGTACAGTTCACCAAGAGCAACCTCTACTGGAATGGCAGTGCCTTCAAGTTTGAGGCAAAGCAGACTGACTATCAGACCACTTGGGATGCCAACCACGTAAGCCATCTCTTTTGGACCAAGTCAGCTGCCGCATCATACGCACAGAACTACGGTGACGGTACAAATGCCACCAACGATGTACCATTCTTTGCAGAGAGCCAGGGCGGACTGACCGTTGAAGGCACCTCAGGCCTGTATGTCTTGACCATTGCAGAATGGAATTATCTCCTCAACAGCCGTACCAATGCCACAAGCCTCAGAAAGCCCGAAGTGACGGTAGGTTCAGCTACCAAGTGCCTTATCATTGCCCCTGACGGCTTCACGAGCACGCTCCAGTCTTCCTACACGTTGGACGAAGTGAACACTCTTGGCCTTGTCTGCCTTCCTGCAGCAGGTGAACGCGCTGTTACCACCTTCAACTATTGTGGCAGCTACGGCTACTATTGGTCGGCTACGCCAAATTCCAGCGATATGACAAGCGCCAGATACCTGTTATTCGGTCAGAACATCTACGATGACTCCGACTACCGCTACCGCGGCCTAATTCTGCGCCTTGTTGCCACGGCTCAGTGACTTTGTTTCCATTGAGCAAAAGCAAGAAGCAATGCCAAGTCTGAAAGAAATGTGGGCACACGAAGAGAAGGAGCGGATAAGCACTGTAGATGTGCGTGACGTGCATCTGACCAAGTTGGGACTTACGACTGGAGCGCATGACTCTTGAAACGCAGTGACACATTGCTGAAAGCAGGTCTTGACACAAAAGGCGAGAACTACTCCACAGATGGGTGGGGGATGGTTCTCGCCTTTCATTTTCCAATGGCTCTGCTGGCTATCGCTTGCGCGATTTCACCTTCTCGGATGGTCGTTACGCTCCACCGCAGGCACTACGGAAAAATCCGTCGGTTTTCAGTCGTAATGGAGCCCCATGCCCCCCCAAAAAACAGCTGGACTTTCATCTCGAAAATCTTTCATGTTTTTTTTAACCGAACATTTCAAAACAGCTTCTAAAAAAACAATTATCTTTGCGGAAAAATAATTTTATCATGATGAAACAATTCTCCATTTCGAAACAATCACGCTTCGCGCTCATGCTGGCCTTTCTGGCTGCCGGCATGGCTTCGTGCAACAAGCCGTCGGCCGACGACATCGTACTCGACAACTCTCGCTTCCGCCTCGTCATTGGTGCCGATGCCACCGCCAAGTCGTTGGTGGTGAAGGAATCGGGCGAGGAAATGTTGCATGCGGGCGAGAGCCTGCCGCTGTTTACCGTCGCCCAGGAACGACCGTTCAACAACGAGGTGAAGCTTGAAATGCCCAACAGCCGCACCATCTATCCCGCCAACCGCATCCGACGCGAGGGCAACTCGCTCGTTGTGGGTTTCCAGACCGCTGGCTACGAGGCCGTAATAGACATGGAGGAGGGCGACGGATTCATCACCTTTGCACTGCGCGACTTCATCTGCGACCACGACCGCAACTACGAGGGTCTGGCCATGGACGTTCCTCCGGTGACCTCGATGCGCCTGCTACAGCTGCCCGTGAAGGAACGCGAGAACTTCGGAAGCTGGCTCAACGCCATGTGGGACAATCGGGCGGCTCTCTGCGTGGCTGGATGCGACCCCTACGAGGAAATCTGGCATGAGGAGCGCAACGGCTTCCGTGTCATGCGTGCCGACCTCTACAGCTCCGTAAGGCTACGTGGAGGCAAGGCGGCCATCATAGCCGGTGCGGGCAAGGATGACTTCCTCGACGTGATGGACGGTTTTGAGAAGGCTCTCGGACTGCCACGTGGCGTGGAGAGCCGTCGGTCTCCGTTGCTCAACCGGTCGATAGCCTGGACCTCGGAGGCCACACCCGAGAACATCGACGAAATCATTGCGCTTGCAAAGAGAGCGGGACTGGAGATGATGCTGTTCTATTACCCATGTTTCGTGAAGTCGAACGGCTACCGCTATCTGGGCGACTATGACCTCCGCCCGGAATACAAGAACGGATATGCCGACCTGAAAGCCATGATAGACAAGGTGAAGGCGGCAGGCATACACCCGGGTTTCCACACGTTGCAGACCCACATCGGAGTGCTGAGCCGCTATGTCACCCCCGTGCTCGACCATCGGCTGGGCAAGAAGATGCTGTTCACGCTGAAAAACGCCATCCCGGCACAGGGAGAGGTGGAAGAGATTGTGGTGGAGGAAAATCCCACCCAGGCTCCCATGTGGGACGGTTGCCGCGTGCTGGCGTTCGGAGGAGAGGCATTCACCTACGAGTCGGTCACGACGGAGCGTCCCTACACGTTCAAGGGGGTGAAACGCGGACATTACGACACCCAAGCTTGCGCGCACGCCCGCGGAGAGGTGGGTGGAATACTCGATGTGAGCGAGTTTGGCGCCTCGACCATCTATCTTGACCAGAATTCCGACCTGCAGGACGAGGTGGCGGAGAAGATAGCACGCATCTACGACTGTGGCTTTGAATTCATGTACCTCGACGGATCGGAGGGTGTGGGTGCTCCCTGCGGCATCAACGTGTCGTTGTCGCAATATAGGGTCATCTCGAAGTTGCGCTCCATGCCCCTCTTCACCGAAGGTGCCGCCAAGTCGCATTTCGGCTGGCACATGCAGGCTGGTGCCAATGCCTTCGACGTGTTCAAGCCGGAGGTGTTTGAGGAGATGATTGTGAAATTTCCATACGCAGAGGCTCCGCGTATGCAACAGAACATGACCCGCGTGGATTTCGGCTGGTGGCACATCTACCCCGGCACGACACCCGAGATGTGGGACTTTGCCGAGGAAAAGGCCGTGGAGTGTGGCTGCCCCGTGACGGTGCAGCTGAACGCTCATGACTTAGGGAGAAATGCCCATGCCGACGAGTTGCTCGACGTGCTGAAAAAGTGGGAGGACGTGAGAAGGGCTTCTTCCCAGCCCTCGTTGCCGACGGAAGGTGCGGGGCGCTGAAAGGCTCAGCGGAAGTGGAGGTCGCAAAAGTCCATGAAGCGTTGCCAGTCGTAGTCGGTGACATCGTGGATGCCGGCACGGATGTGATAGCCGGCATCGTGCATGATGGGCTGATGGAGCGATGGCATGACCTCGGTGTCCAACCCCCTGAGTCCGTAAAGCCGATACACGGGTTCGGCATACGAGGTGGCGAGAAACTCTCCTTTCTGGTCGGCTGGATGGTCGGCTTCAGCGCTGGCCACATACACATGGCGCGGTGCGATGAGGGCAATGAGTTCGTGCTGGTCGAAAGGCATGGCATCTTCCTTGCCTGCATAGAAATCGTAGGCGGCACAGAACCACCAAGGGCGCACACTGGTGAGCAGCTCCACCGTTTCGCCATAGCGACGCTTGGCAAGCGCGGCACCCGAGCATCCCGAACAGTTGCTGATGACCACGCGGAAGCGGGTGTCCTGCGCACCGGCCCAGAGGGCGGCTTTGCCTTGGCGCGAATGACCCATGAGGGCAATGCAGCGGGTGTCGGCCCAGTCTTGGGTGTAGAGATAATCGACCATGCGGCTTGAGCCCCATGCCCATGCGCCAATGGCCTCCCAGGCATCGGAACGGAGGGCGTGCTGCTGATAGTCGGGGAAGAGAGACAGGACGCTGTTGTCGAGCCAACGGGGGCCATCGAAATCGGGATAGATGTCGTGATAGGACATGGTGATGACGGCATAGCCACGGTCGATGATCTGTCCGAAGGGCCAACGGCTCATCTGACAGCCGCGTTGCCAGTCGGCATCGCCAGGCTTCTTCACCATCCGCACCCCAGCCGAATAGACAATGGTGGTGTCGGTGGTGGTGCTGTGATTGCCCTTGTAGTTGTAGCTCACGAATACAGGCACCTTGCCCTTGCGCTGATTCGGCACGAGGGTCATGGCCATGGCCTCGTGACGGCGGCCGTTGCCACTGAAAAGAAACCGCACTTGCCTGAGCGTGGCCTTGCCGCCCAGGGCTTGCCTATTCTCGGAAACCACCTCATAGCGCACCGCAATGCTGTCGGGACGGGTTCGCCCATACTCTTGCGTGGCAAAGGTTGCGAGCAGTTCGGGACGGCGTTTCTGCTCCCACTCATCCACGGTGGTCACTTTGGTGCCATCGTAGCACGACAGCACATCGGGCAACACGAACTGAGGCACCTTGGACTCATCGTAGTTCAGATGGCGTTGGCCATAAGTCTGACAACAGACGGCAAGAGACAGGCAAAGCAAAAGTTTCTTCATGATGGTAGTGTGTTTGTGAGAAAAAATTCAGGCACAAAGATAGGACAAATGAAAGACGTTACGACCCGAATGGACAACTAAAAACGCGCAGATAGCTGAATTTATCAGACTGACCGCAGCAAATTGAAATTAAAGTGTTATTTTTGCAGTAAATTTTAAAATGAATGTGGATTTATGAATCGAATCGTAGATGTTAATGCCCACATGCACACACCTTACTCCTTCAGTGCCTTTGCCAATGTGCAGCAGGCTCTCGACATGGCAGCCCAGGAAGGGGTGAAAGTGGTAGGCATTAACGATTTTTATTCGTTAGACGGCTATCAGGAGTGGAGCGAAGAGTGTGCAAAACGTCAGTTGTATCCGTTGTTCAACATCGAGATGATTGCGCTCAACAGCGAGGATCAGGCCAAGGGACTGCGCGTAAACGACCCGAACAACCCCGGTCGCACGTACCTGAGCGGCAAGGGGCTTGCGTTTCCCGTGACGCTGAGTGGCAAGGAGGCGCAGCAGCTGGCCGACGTGAAAGCCGAGAGCAACGCGCAGGTGGCCAAGATGTGTGCCAGGCTGAACGACGTGCTGAACGACGTGAAAGCCGGTTTCAACCTCGACTTCGCCGATGTGGCACGCAAACTCACCTGTGGCAGCATCCGTGAACGCCATTTGGCCAAGGCCCTTCGGCTGGCCGTGGGCGAACATTTTGAATCGGAGCAGGCACAACTCGACTTCTACGAGCGGCTGTGCAAGAAACCGCTGAAGTCGGCTTTGGACAATGTGGCAGCTGTGGAGAACGAGCTGCGCGGCAATCTGCTGAAGGCCGGTGGCGCGGCTTTCGTGCCTGAGGATGCGAAGGCTTTCCTGCCGATGGAGACCGTGCAACGCATCATGGAGGCCGCAGGCGGCATTCCCACCTACCCCTTCCTCGCCGACGATGCGAAAGGCAACTTCACCGATTTCGAGGCCGACCTGCAACAGTGTGCCGACACGCTGAAACGACGAGGCATCCACTCGGTGGAATTCATCACCACCCGCAACACCACCGCCGTGCTTGAAAGCTATGCAGGCTACTTGCAGGACGAGGGTTTCATCGTGACCTTCGGTTCGGAACACAACACGCCTGCCCTCGAGCCCATCCGCTTGCGCACACGCGACAACGACACGCTTTCGGAGAAGCTGCGCGCCATTAACTTCCATGGTGCCTGCCAGGTGGCAGCACACCAGGCTGGCAAACAAACGGCCGAGGAGGGTGCCGAGACAATCTACAAAAGCATAGGAATCTAAAAAAACACAAGAAACATGGAAAAAGAATTGGAACAACTGATAGCCATCTCGCAGACATACGGCAAGGACGCACGCTTTGTCATTGCCGGAGGTGGAAACACATCGTACAAGAACGCCGAACGGCTGTGGGTGAAAGCCAGCGGACATGCTCTGGCTACCATCGGCGAAGAGGGATTTGCAGTGCTCGACAGAGCCCTGCTGAACCCCATGGGCGAAAAGGTCTATAGCACCGACACGGCCCTACGTGAGGAACAGGTGAAAAACGACCTGCAAGCTGCTTGCATCACGCGCGACCGCCGTCCGTCGGTAGAGACCTCACTGCACAACTGCATGGGCACAGCCTACGTGGTGCACCTGCACCCGACGGCAGTAAACGCACTGATGTGCTCGGTGAACGCTGCACAGCGCTGCAAGGAACTGTTCCCGGAGGCGCTCTACGTGGAATATACCGACCCGGGCTACACGCTGTTCAAGAAAGTATATGACCGCATACAGGCCTACAAGGCACAGCGCGGCAAGGAGCCACAGGTTATCTTCCTGCAGAACCATGGTGTGTTTGTAGGTGCAGACAACACTGCCGAGATCGCACGCATCTACGACGACATGCTGGCACGCATAGCATCGCAGACCAACGGCTTGCCCACAGGCGAGGCCGAGGTATGTAGCTGCGCACAGGAAGTGATTCCGGCCATTCGCCAGATGCTGTCGCGCAAGGGACGTGGATTGAAGACACTACGGGTGAGCAACGATGCACTCATTGCCCACTTTGCAGCCAACGAGCAGCGTTTTGCACAAGTGGCCAAGCCCTTCACTCCCGACATCATCGTGTACTGCAAATCGGCTTACATCTATCTTGCAGCCGAGACTCCCGAAGAATTATTGGCCAAGGCTGAGGAACAGATCGAAGCCTACGTGGCTGCACACGGCCACACCCCGAAGGTGATCATGATCAAGGGCATCGGTCTTGTGGCTTGTGGCGACCATGCCAAGAATGCACAGATCATCAGCGACGTGTTCTACGATGCCATGAAGGTGGCCTACGGAGCACAGTCGTTTGGTGGCGAACATCCCATGGAGCAGGCTTGGATTGACTTCATCGACAACTGGGAGGTGGAGAACTACCGCCGCAAGGTGTCGGCCGGTGCATTGAAGGGTCGTGTGGAAGGAAAGACCATCATCGTGACAGGTGCCGCACAGGGATTTGGCGAAGGCATTGCCCGCCAGTTGCTGATTGAGGGTGCCAACATTGTCGTGGCTGACCTGAACGAGGTGACTGGACAACAGACCGCCGACAACTTCAACGCGCTGACCAAGAACAACAAGGCCATTTTCGTGAAGACCAACGTAAGCGACATGGACTCGCTCAACGCACTGGTACGCACCACGGTTCTCACATTCGGCGCCTTGGATGCCTTCGTAAGCAATGCAGGGGTGGTGCGCGCTGGCGACCTGGAGGCCATGACTCCCGAAAACTTCGAATTTGTGACGAAAATAAACTATAACGCCTATTTCTACTGCGCAAAGGTGGCCAGCCACCTCATGAAGATAGAGACGAAATACGACGACGAATACTTTGCCGACATCGTGCAGGTGAACTCGAAGAGTGGCGTGCGCGGGTCGAAAGCCAATTTCGCCTACGCCGGCAGCAAGTTTGGCGGAGTGGGTCTCACCCAGAGCTTCGCACTCGAGCTGGCTCCCTACCGTGTGAAGGTGAACAGCATCTGCCCGGGCAACTTCTATGACGGTCCGCTGTGGAGTGATCCGGAGAAGGGACTGTTCGTGCAGTACCTCAAGGCTGGTAAGGCTCCCGGAGCCAAGACCGTGGAGGATGTGAAGAACTTCTACCTGAACCAGGTGCCCATGCACAAGGGATGCAACCCGGTGGATGTGACCAAGGCCATCCTCTATGCCATAGACCAGACGGGCGAGACGGGACAGGCCATTCCGGTGACTGGCGGACAGGTGATGATGGCATAAGAATGACAACGAAACAACAACGAATAAGCAAATGAAGACAAAAGCAGTACGTCTGTACGGAAAAGACGATTTGAGACTGGAAGAGTTTGAGCTTCCACAGATAAAGGACGACGAAATCCTGGCAAAAGTAGTGTGCGACAGCATCTGTATGTCGTCGTACAAGGCCACCCATCAGGCCGACACCCACAAGCGTGTGCCCCGCGACATAGCCGAGTACCCCACCATCATCGGCCATGAGTTTGCGGGCGAGCTGGTGGAAATCGGCAAGAAGTGGCAGGGACAATTCAAGGCCGGAGAGAAATTCTCCATCCAGCCGGCACTGAACTATGAGGGAGGCCCCATCGGCTTGCTTTCCTCTCCGGGCTACAGCTACCAGTTTGTGGGTGGTGATGCCACCTATGTGATTCTCCCCCATGAGGTGATGGAACAGGGATGTCTGCTCCATTTCGATGGCGAGGGCTACTATCCGGCATCGTTGTCGGAACCGCTGAGCTGCGTGATTGGAGCCATGCACGCCATGTATCACATCACACCGGGTCAGTACGTACACCAGATGGAAATCAAGGATGGTGGCAAGATGGCACTGCTGGCCAGCGTAGGTCCGATGGGACTCGCAGCCATCAACTACGTGCTGCATCGCGACGACCGCAAGCCAAGCCTGCTGGTCATCACCGACATCAACCAGGAACGTCTGGACCGGGCCGCATCGCTCTACACTCCTGAATTTGCAGCCAAGCGAGGCATCGACCTCCGCTATGTGAATACGGGCAATGTGGAAGATCCTGTGAAAATGCTCAAGGACCTGTCGGGTGGCGATGGCTACGACGATGTGTTCTGCTTCGCTCCGGTGGCATCGGTCATCGAACAGGCCGACGACATCCTGGGCTTCGAGGGCTGCCTGAACTTCTTCGCAGGTCCGTCGAAGGCTCCTTTCAAGGCTCCTTTCAACTTCTATAACGTACACTATGCCTACACACACGTGGTGGGCACCAGCGGTGGCAACACCGACGACATGAAGGAGGCTCTGGCCATGATGGGCAAGGGCATGGATCCTGCCGGACTGGTGACTCATGTGGGTGGATTGAACACGGTCATCGACACCACCATGAACCTGACCAGCATTCCTGGTGGCAAGAAACTAATCTACACGCATGTGGATATGCCGCTGACCCCTATCACGGAATTTGCCGAGAAGGGCCAGACAAACCCTGTCTATGCCGAATTGGCCAAGCTGTGTGATGCCCACAACGGACTGTGGAACACCGAAGCAGAAAAGTACCTGCTTGCCCATGCCGACAAACTCTGACACAACAAAAAAACCTGTGTTTTAAGAATATAGCTAAATGAAACAACTAAACACAAAACTGATGCACCCAGCCGAGCAGATTGCTCTGGTGATAGGGCGAATCTATCGCAGTGGACTGACTACCACCTCGGGTGGCAACCTGTCCATCATGGATGCCAATGGGGACATCTGGATTACTCCCGCAGGTATCGACAAGGGGTCGCTGACCCCTGCCGACATCGTGTGTGTGAAGGCCGATGGCACGGTAGTGGGACGCCACAAACCATCGTCGGAGTATCCTTTCCATTCGGCACTGTACAAGATGCGTCCACGAATGAGGTCGGTCATCCATGCCCACCCACCCGCACTGGTCACGTTCAGCATCGTCCACCAGATTCCCGACACGAGCATCATCCCACAGGCACGCGAGGTGTGTGGCCCGGTGGGCTTCGCGCCTTACGACGTGCCTGGCAGTCTGGCATTGGGCGACAAGATCGCCAATGAGTTCAAGGAACACTCGGAGTACAAGGCGGTCATCATGGAGAATCATGGTGTGGTGCTTTGTGGTACGGACATTGCGGATGCTTACCAACGCTTCGAGACACTGGAACTCTGTGCCCGCACCATTCTGAACGCGAGAATCCTCGGTGAGCCCACATTCCTGACAGAGGACCAGATTTACAGGCACGAAATAGCCCAGCCTACCGACCTGCCTCATTTCATGAATGTGACTTATCCGTCGGACGAACGCGCCATACGCACCGAAATCTGCCGCATCGTGCGCAGAGCCTGCGACCAGGGACTGATGTGCAGTTCGTATGGTACGGCCTCGGTGCGCTGGCATGACAATGACTTCCTGATAACGCCTACCAACGTGCAACGCTGGGACATCGACCCCGACGACATCGTGCAAATCAAGAACAGCATGATCGAAGCAGGCAAGAAACCTTCGCGTGCGGTGGCCCTGCATCAGGAAATCTATCGTCGCAATCCGAAGGTGAACTCCATCATCATGACACAGAGTCCGTCGCTGATGGGCTACTGCACCACCGATGTGAAATTCAATGTGCGCACGATTCCCGAAAGCTGGATTTTCCTGCAGGATGTGCCCAAAGTGTCGTATGACGAACGATTCAAGAACATCGACAAACTTGCCGACTACTTCAAGACCTACCCATGCGTGTTGCTGGGCAACGACTCGGTGGTGGTGACGGGCGACTCGCTGCTCAACACCTTCGACAAGCTGGAGGTGGCTGAATTCTCGGCCAAATCGCTCATCATGGCAGCCCCGATAGGTCAGCTCCACCCCATCACCGACGAGGAGGTCGAGGATCTTCGTGTAGCTTTCCATGTAGGTAAATGAGAAGAATCTTTCTAATAATCTTTAACAGTACGATTTCCCGAAATGCATTATTCCTGTTGTGGATGCTGGCGATACTGGCTTGCCAGAAGCCACAGGCCGACATTGTGATACTCTACGACAACGACCCGCATTGCACCATCGAAGGCTATGCCTACATGGCGGCACTCAAAGCCGAATGCATCGACCGAGGCTGTGAGGTGGCAGTGACATCGAGTGGCGACTTCGCACAAGGTGGTCCCATGGGAGGTAGTTCGCATGGTGAGAACATCGTGAGGATCATGAACATGGTGGGATATGACATAGTGACACTCGGCAACCACGAGTTCGACTACGGCATACCACAGTTGGAACGGCTCTCACATCTGTTGGAAGCCGATGTGGTGGACTGTAATTTCTATGATATCCGAAACAATCGGAGAGTCTTCAAGCCCTACACCATCCGGCGGATGGGACATACGAAAGTGGCTTTTGTAGGCATATCGACCCCCGACACCTATTATTCATCAGCCCCCTCACACTTCAAGGACGCTTCGGGACAGCTGCGCTACGGCTTTTGCGCCGATTCGTTGTGTGCAGTGGTGCAACGCAACATTGATGCTGCCCGCAGCAAAGGCGCCGAGTACGTGGTGTTGCTGTCGCACTTGGGCGACGATGCCGAAGCCAGCATCACCTCCCCCCAGCTCATAGCAGGCATCAGTGGTTGCGATGTGGTGCTCGACGGCCATGCGCACAGTGTGATTGAGCACCGCGAGGTAGCCGACAAGACAGGCCATCCCGTCATCCTCACCTCTACAGGCACCAAGTTTGCCCACATCGGCCAGCTCACTATCACCCCCCAAGGCAGGATGACCACTCACCTTGTTTCCCTCAAGGAATACGATCGGAAGGATGCCGCTACGGCAGCTTGCATCGACTCGCTGAGCAATGCCTACGACCAAGCCATGGGCACGATTGTAGGAAATTCGAGCGTGAAGTTACGTGTCAATGACGAACAGGGCAACCGGCTTGTGCGCCGACAAGAGACCAATTTGGGCGATTTCGTGACCGACGCTTTCCGCACAGTGACAGGAGCCGACATTGCCTTCATGAACGGAGGCAGCATACGGTCGGACCTGCAGGTGGGTGTGGTGACCAAAAAGGCACTGTTCGAGGTGTTCCCTTTCGAATCGCACGTGTGTGTGGCTGAGCTTACGGGTGAGTTGTTGCTTGAGGCATTGGAACACTCCGTGTCGTTCTATCCGGAAGAGTTCGGCGGATTCCAACAAGTGTCGGGTTTGCGTTTCT
The DNA here is from genome assembly GCA_002315285.1 of Bacteroides sp. UBA1773. Classification (GTDB taxonomy): domain Bacteria; phylum Bacteroidota; class Bacteroidia; order Bacteroidales; family Bacteroidaceae; genus DCGR01. Next base: position 13,285 of record DCGR01000008.1, read on the forward strand.
CTTTCAATCCGCAGCAGAACCCCCGCGTGCGGTCGGTACAGGTGTTTAATCGGGAAAGCAACACGTTCGAGCCGTTGGACAAGGCCAAGACCTACACGCTGGCACACCACGACTATCACTTGAAGAAATATGGCAATGGCTTCGAAATGTTCTCGAAAGCCAGGATTATCGCCGATGAGATAATGCTCGACACTGATGCGCTGGAGCGATACATCACGCATCACCTCAACGACACGATAGATGCCAGGTATGCCCAACCACAACAACGAATAAAAGTGATCCAAGCGGAATGATAGTCTGTATAGCCGAAAAGCCTTCAGTGGCACGCGACATCGCCGAGGTGCTTGGTGCACGTTCCCGACACGATGGCTTCATCGAGGGCAACGGCTATCAGGTGACCTGGACCTTCGGACATTTGTGTACGCTCAAAGAGCCTCACGAATACAGTCCTTTGTGGAAGACCTGGAGTCTGGCACAACTGCCCATGGTGCCACCCCGCTTCGGCATCAAACTCATCGAGGATGACGGCATCAAAAAGCAGTTTGCCATCATCGAGAAACTGATGCAGCATGCCGATGGCATCATCAACTGTGGTGATGCGGGTCAGGAAGGCGAACTCATTCAGCGATGGGTGATGCAGAAGGCTGGTGCGCGTTGTCCAGTGAAGCGGTTGTGGATTTCATCGCTCACCGAAGAGTCCATACGCGATGGCTTCCAGTCATTGAAAGACCAACAGGAGTTTCAGTCGCTCTACGAAGCGGGACTTTGCCGTGCCATCGGCGACTGGCTGTTGGGCATGAATGCCACACGGCTCTACACCCTCAAATATGGCAAGGACAAACAAATACTTTCCATTGGGCGTGTGCAGACACCTACCTTGGCACTCATCGTGAATAGGCAACGCGAGATAGAGCAGTTCCAACCCAAGCAATACTGGGTGCTTGCCACAACCTACCGCAATGTGGTGTTTACCGCTATGGGCGACAAGGCCATAGAAGACGAAGCTACAGGCAGGGAACTGATGCGGCGCATAGCCGATGTGCCTTTCACCGTGACAGAGGTGACTAAGAAAAATAGCCTTGAAGCACCTCCGCGCTTGTTCGACCTTACCTCGCTACAGGTGGAATGCAACAAGAAGTTTGGCTACTCTGCCGATGAGACGCTCCGCCTCATACAGTCGCTCTACGAGAAGAAAATCACCACCTATCCGCGTGTCGATACCACATTCCTCAGTGATGATATCTATCCTAAGTGCCCACAAATACTCTTGGGCATCCGTCCTTACTTGAAATGGACTGCCATCCTGCAGGGCAAAACCCTCCGGAAATCGAAGAAGGTGTTCGACAACACCAAGGTGACCGACCACCATGCCATCATCCCCACAGGGCAAGACCCCTCGATGGCAGCACTCACTGACATGGAGAAGCGGGTGTTCGACATGGTGGCCCGACGCTTCATCGCCGCCTTCTATCCCGATTGCAAGTTTGCCACCACCACGGTTGTGGGCGAAGCCGACAAGATTAAGTTCAAGGTTACTGGCAAACAGATTCTCGAACCAGGGTGGAAGGTCATCTATGCCAAGCCACAAACCAACTTGCCTGAAGGTATGACCGATCCCGATACCGACAAGAATGTCGAGGACGAAGAGCGCACGCTACCGGCTTTCCAGCAAGGCGAAAGAGGTCCGCACACACCCACGCTCACCGAGAAATGGACGCAGCCTCCCAAGCCTTACACAGAGGCCACCCTGCTCCGAGCCATGGAGACAGCCGGTAAACTGGTCGATGACGACGAGCTGCGCGATGCGCTCAAGGAGAACGGCATAGGCCGACCCTCCACCCGTGCCGCCATCATCGAGACGCTTTTCAAGCGCCACTACATCCGCAAGGAACGGAAGAACCTGATAGCCACCCCGACGGGCGTGGAACTCATCGGACTCATCCATGAGGAACTGCTCAAAAGCGCCGAACTCACCGGACGATGGGAGAAGAAACTCCGTCAGATAGAACACCACAGCTACGATGCCACCACCTTCATCGGCGAACTGAAGCAAATGGTTGATGAGGTGGTGACAGGCGTGATGCGCGAAACAGGAAACAGGAAAATATAATCATTATCCATTGAACATAAAAGCAATCGACCCATGAAGAAAAACCATTCCATCCGTCTGCTCGCAATCGCAATCCTCGCCGTTTGCCTTTGTGCCTGCTCATCGAAACCGAAAACGGTTTACGAACAAATCATCCAAAACATCTACGACCGTACCTGCCTCGACATTGATGCCGCTGAACAAGCCCACAATGGCGAGACCTTCCTGGCTCAAATGAATGCTGACGGATCGTTCCCCGACTTCGACTACACCGACCATCGTCAGTCGCCGTGGCCTCTGTCAGGGCATCCTGCCCGCTTGTTGCAAATGGTTTATGCCTATGCACTTCCCCAAAGCAGCCTATATGGCAATGCCGACCTTTACGATGGCATCTGCCGGGGAATGGCTTTCTGGCACAAGGCCGATCCACGCAGCGCCAACCGCTGGCACCAGATCTGTGGCTGGCCACAGTCGATGGGGTGGGCAATGTGTCTCATGCGCATGGCTCCCAAACCTCTTCCGAAAGAGATAGAAACCAACTACACAACCCGCATCATGGACATCGCCATGAACCCCGTTGATTTCACGGGCGTGAACAAGCAGGACATGGCCCTCATCCGTCTCTATGTGGCCCTGCTCACCGAGGATGAGAAAGAGCTGGCCTTTGCCGTCAACGAACTTTACCAGCCGTTGGCCTGTACCTCCGACGATGAAGGAGTACAGTTCGATTATTCCTATCACATGCACTCGCGCCAGCTCTATCTCGCAGGCTATGGCTCCGGTGCTCTCACAGCCTTCTTCAAGTTTGCCTACTACTTGAAAGGTACGCCTTACGAACACACAGAGCAGACCGAGGCCATGGGCGAATACCTCCGTCAGGGCATCCTGCCTATTGTGCGTGGTTCCTACACCTTGCCCAACAGCGGTGGCCGCGGACAGTTTGGCCGACCGGGTGCGCTTAGTGTGAAGGGCTTTGCATTCATGATGGAGAAAATGGCAGAACTTGACAGCCCGGAAAAGAAGGAATTCTATCTGAACGCAGCCCAGCGCATCTCGGGCAGGCAACCCGCCGACTTCGATGTGCAGCCGTGGCACCGCCACTACTGGATGAGCGACTACACTTTGCACCAACGCCCTGCCTACACCTTCGCCGTGCGCACCAACAGCACACGCACCTGCCGCTGCGAACATGGCAACCTCGAAAACCTGAAAGGATTCTTCGTGGCCGATGGCAGCACGTTCTTCGCAGTCGATGGCAAGGAATATTTCAACGTGTTCCCCACTTGGAGCTGGCAACACATTCCTGGCACCACTGTGCCCTGTCTGCCCGAATTGCCTTTAGACAAGGAATGGGTGGTCCATGGATTGTGCGATTTCACAGGAGGTGTCGATGATGGACGCTATGGTTGCATGACCTTCCATTACGACGAGGACCGTTTCGCCATCGGAACCCATGCCCGCAAGTCTTGGTTCTGTTTCGACAATGAGGTAGTATGCCTCGGAAGTGGCGTCAACTCGGCCAATCCGAACCCCGTCCACACCACCCTCAACCAATGCCTGCTTCAAGGCGATGTGACGGTGGAAGACGCTACAGGAAATCAGGCCTCCTTGCCCGAAGGCGACCACCCACTTGCCAACGTACGTTGGATCAATCACCACAACATCAGCTACTTCTTCCCCCATCCAGCCCGCATAGCCGTATCGGGCAAGGAATGCAAGGGCAATTGGTACGACATCAACCAAACTTGCGATGACAAGGAAGTGATTAATAAGGTGTTCCTCGCATACATCGACCATGGCACGAAGCCCCACAATGCCTCTTACGAGTATTACATGATTCCAGGTACCAAATCCATCGATGAGGCCCGCAACGCGCTCGACAGCCTCACCGTCATCAATACCACTGCCTTTCAGTGCGTTTATAACCACAAGCTCAACATGTTGCAAGCCGTGTTCCACGAGGCAGGTAGCGTGCAGATAGCACAGGTGAAAGCCGATGCTTCCGTCCCCTGCGTGCTCATGGTCACTGGCATAGGCACCGCCGATGCGAAGGCCTACGTTTCCGACCCCACCATCAAGGCCACCGAAGCATTGCTCCACCTCACCTTGCCCGGTCAACCCACCAAGACACTTCAAGTGCAGTTCCACACCACCAAGACCACCTTGGGACAGACCGAGAGCTACGCCATAGCCTCATTGCCCGACAACAAATGAAAAGAACCGATAACTATTATGAAAACTTTCCGTTCCACCATTCTCATGGCTGCACTTACAGTGGTGCTCAGCCTTCAGTCGTGCCAGTCGAAACCCGACAATGTGTACGACCAGATTATTCAGAACATCTATGAACGTACCATCAAGGACATCAACCCCGAAAAGGCATCCGATGACACCGAAAAGTATCTCGCACTGCTCAATGCCGACGGGTCCTTCTCGGATGTCAACTATGCCGACCGCCGCCAGTCACCTTGGGAGCCATACGTCCATTCCATCAGAGTACTTGCCTTCACCAAGGCCTACATCCATCCCGAAAGCCGTTACTACAACGACGACAATCTCTATGCATCCATTAGCCGTTCCCTGCAATACTGGTACGATGCCGACCCACGCAGTGCCAACTGGTGGCATCAATACATCGGCTGGCCACAGGACATCGGTTGGGCGCTTTGCTTGATGCGCCATGCCAAGAAACATGTGTCGCCCGAACTTGAAGTCGCTTACGCTCGGCGTTCGTTGGAGTTCTCGGCCGACATCGAGCGCTTCACCGGAGCCAACATGCAAGACATTGCCCTGGTATGGCTCTACATGGCCGTGCTCACCAAGGACGAGACAACGCTTTCGCGAGCCATCGATTACTATTTCCAGCCCGTCTGCTTCTCTGTCGATGAAGGTCTGCAATACGACTATTCCTACCACCAGCATGGCCACCAGCTCTATAGTGCGGGCTATGGCGCCGTGGTGCTGAGTACTTTCTTCAAGGTGGCCTACTACATCAAGGACACTCCTTACGAGCGTCCCGCCTACACCGACATCATTAGCGGATACATCCGCTACGGCATCCTGCCCATCAACCGTGGTGCCTACACTCTGTTTGGCAGTGGAGGCCGTGGCCATGTGTCGCGCACCAACGCACTCTACAACACCGGACTGTCGCCGATGATGGCCAAGATGGCGGAACTCGATCGTCCCGAATACAGGCAGCTCTACCTCGACGCAGCCGAACGCTTGGCCGAAAGACAGTCTGCCAGCTACGGTGTGCAGCCCTGGCACCACCACTACTGGACCAGCGACTACTCCGTACACGTGCGTCCCGCCTACACCTTCGACATCCGTTCCAACAGCACCCGCACCTGCCGCTCGGAGAATGGCAACCTCGAAAACCTGAAAGGCTATTTCGTGGGCGATGGTTGCACACAGGTGGTGGTCGATGGCGACGAATACTACAACATCTTCCCCACATGGAGCTGGCAACACATTCCCGGCACCACCGTGCCTTGCCTGCCCGAGGTGCCATTGGATAAGTCGTGGTCGGTGTATGGTCTGAGCGACTTTACAGGCGGTGTCGATGACGACCGTTATGGCTGCATGACATATCATTACATCGACACGAAGTTCGACATCAACACCCAAGCCCGCAAGTCGTGGTTCTGCTTCGACAACGAGATTGTCTGTCTCGGTGCCGCCATCAGCTCATCCAATCCTAATCCCGTCCATACCACCATCAACCAATGCCTGCTCAAGGGCGATGTGACGGTGGAAGATGCCGAAGGACGCGTGCAGACACTCGACAAGGGTGACCACAGCTACGCCAATCTGCGATGGATCCACCACAACAAGGTGAGCTATTACTTCCCCCAGAATGTCGATATTGCCGTGAGCAACAAGGAATGCGCTGGCAGTTGGTACGACATCAACCAGACAAAGTCGAAGGACGAAGTCCGTCACGACATCTTCCTCACCTACATCAATCATGGCCCGAAACCATCGGCCGACAAATATGAGTATTATGTGCTACCCGCTACAGCCAACATCGCCGAGGCAAAGCAGGCCATAGACAAGCTCACCATCGGCAACACTCCCGCGCTGCAATATGTCTATAACGACAACCCGCACATCCTGCAAGCCGTGTTCCACGAGGCGGGAACCGTCAGTGTGGCCAACACCACCCTCACGGCCGACGCGCCCTGCACGGTGATGCTGACAGGCATAGGCGACAGCTGCACCATGCTCTATGCCGCCGACCCTACTTTCAAACTGTGTCCATTACACCTCACGCTTACCCTGCCCGGACAGGCAGCCAAGCAGGTGGGCATCACCTTCAAGAACGACACCGGCCATCTGGGGCAGCGTGAAGTGTTCGATGTCACCAACGAACCCATCAACAAGTAAGGCAGTCATGGCAGCAGACATCTCATCTTCCGCGTGGACTACCAAGCCACACTACGACATCCTCGACGGGCTGCGTGGTGTGGCAGCCATCGTGGTGCTGTGCTACCACCTGTTCGAGGCCATCGCCTTCGCACCGCTCAACAGCACCACTCCCGAGCAGCAACTCTATCACGGCTTCATTGCCGTCGATTTCTTCTTCATCCTCAGTGGCTTTGTCATGGGCTATGCCTACGACGAGCGTTGGCAGCAGATGAGCGTTGGCAACTTCATCCGCCGCCGTCTCATCCGCCTGCACCCCATGGTGGTCATGGGAGTGGTCATTGGTGTTACGTGTTTTTTCATCCAAGGATGTACAAAGTGGGATGGCACCCTTGTTTCCATGCCCCTCATCCTGTTGGGCACCTTGCTCTCGCTCTTCCTGTTGCCCACCCCCCGGGCTTTGGAAGTCCGTGGCAACACCGAGATATTTCCCCTCAATGGTCCCCATTGGAGTCTTTTCCTCGAGTACATAGGCAGCCTCCTCTATGCCCTATTGTTGCATCGCATGTCAACACGCTTGTTGAAAGCGTGGGTAGTGACTTGTGCCATCCTGCTACTTGCCTTCAGCCTATTCATGGGCGAGAACACCATTGGTTACGGCTGGTCGGGCCAACCCATCAACCTGTTTGGCGGTCTGCTTCGCTTGCTCTTCGGCTATCCGGCAGGTCTGCTGTTGGCACGTCTGTTTCGCACCCGTCGGCCCTCATCGTCGAAGCAGCCGGTGTTCCTCATCTCCACGTTGGCGCTTCTCGCACTGTTTCTGGTTCCCGGACTGGGTTCGCTGAGCAGTTACTATCAGGTGCTGTGCGTGTGCGTGGTGTTCCCCCTCATCGTGTGGTATGCGGCACGGGGCACGCTTGCTGGCATGTGGATCTGTGTGGCGCAATTCCTAGGCCGACTCAGCTATCCGCTTTATGCCGTCCACTATCCCCTCATCTATCTCTACATCCATTGGATTCAGACCAAGAATCCCGAAGGTGCGGCCACATGGATTGCACCCCTTGTGGTGTTGGCCGTCAACATCGTATTGGCCACCGTCTGCATGCTCTGCTACGATGAGCCGTTGCGCCGTTGGCTCACGAAACATTTCCTATCATGAGTCCTGAGTTGTCAGTTCTCAGTTGTTCAGTCGTCATTCCTCATTCGTCAGCCCCTCTGCCTCTCGCTGGGAAAAATGTGGACTGTAAGTTTTATTTTGAGCCGCTAAAATTTCTACGAGAGGCCATGAAAGAAAACAGTTGTCGATGAGGGACTGGCGCTACATGGGGAACATACAACGGAAGATGGTGCAAAAGCGCAGAAAAGGTTTTGAAGTTTTCGGACCAAATTTCTTCCATTTTCAAGCGTTTTTTCAGTTTCAGGAATCTCCTGCTTCCCGATTTCCCCATCAATTGCCGACATTGTGGCCATTTTTCGTAACGCTGAATGATTCGTTCAGCGTGAACAAGCCGAACTGTCGGCGAAATGTGTGCCATGTAGCAGGCAATGAGCAAGGTGTAGCTGTAGGCAATGGGCAGCCCTGTCTGCTGACATCAAGCGAAGAGAGAATCGGCAAAGGAACTTTGAAAAGTGGCCCACCACTCAGGAGATTGATGCAATAGAACGAAGGATGCAGGTGTGGGTCAGGAAGTGGAGACCGCCACTGAAATTTCCAATTGGTAGCCGTTGAGAGGCATGGAAGTCCGATACGGGAAAAATGTTCCCAAAAATTTGCTTTGCATGGCTTTTCGGCTTACCTTTGTGACAAAAGCAATATTCACCCAAACAACAAAACAATAGCAATGGAAAGAACACTTGTCATACTCAAGCCCAGTGCCCTGCAACGAGGCATGTGCGGCGAGATTATCAGCCGCTTCGAGAAGAAAGGCCTCAAACTCGTAGCCATGAAAATGTATCGTTTCACCAAGGAGAAATGTGCCGAGCACTACGCACACCTCGTCAGGAAACCATTCTACCCTATCATTGAAAGTTCCATGATGGCAGCTCCCGTCATCGTGTGCTGCTGGGAAGGCATCGACGCTGTAGATGTAGTACGACTGATGACCGGATCAACCAACGGACGGCAGGCCTTACCTGGCACCGTGCGGGGCGACCTCTGCATGAGCCACCAAGAGAACATCATACATGCTTCCGACAACGTGGAGAACGCGGCAGCCGAACTCGACAGGTTTTTCACCGAAAGCGATTATTTCGACTACCCCTCGGCCCAATTCAATTACCTCTACGCTGCCGACGAAACAGACTAACAACCTAAACCATAGAAAACATTTACGTATGCAACGAAGAAACTTTATCCGCAACACAAGTCTGGCCGGACTGGCTGGAATAGGCGCAACCTCACTTGCACTACAATCGTTCAACTCTGCACCGGAACCTGAGAGAAACGACACCCGATTCAATGTACGCGATTTTGGAGCCAAAGGTGATGGAAAGACTCCCGACTCACATGCCATACAGAAAGCCCTCGATGAAGCAGGGAAAGTAAAGGGAACCGTATGGTTTCCAAGCGGCACTTACCTTTGCCACGACCTGAAAGTGCCCGCCCACGTAACCTTGCTGGCTGATCCGGCGTGGATTTTCCGAACGGAAAAGGCTGGTGCCGTTCTCGAACTCGATGAAGAAAACGCCAATTGTCTGCTCGACATTACAGGGGCGTTTGGTGTCCACATCCGAGGTATCATGCTCAACGGCATGCGCAATGCGAGAAAAAGTATCCACGGCATCTGGCTCAACAACACCGAAAAATGGAGCGAGAAAGAAGACACCATTGTGATTGATGACACGAAAGTAATGAACTTTTCCGGACATGGCGTATATCTCAACCGCATCTGGCTCTTCATCATCCGACACAGCCAATTCATGTCGAACAAGGGCGATGGCGTGTGTATTCGCGGATGGGACGGGTTTGTGACCGACAACCAATTCTCGGCCAACGGCCAAAACGGCTTTGGCTGTGACTCAGTGGGTGCCACCATAATGTTTACTGCCAATCGCGTAGAATGGAACAAGGGCTATGGACTCTGCGTAATGAATGGTGATGACTGGAACATTACGGGCAATTCATTCGACAGGAATTATGGGGCAGGACTCTGCATGAGGAATGTGAATGCCGTGACCGTGACTGGAAATGTGTTTCGCCGATGTGGCAAGGACTCGAGCCAACTGACCGAGGGCGAGCGCTCATGCCAGGTACGACTGGAGGACTGTCGAGGGGTAGCGGTGACAGGTAATGCCTGCCTTGCCGGACAGGATGACGGCGGCAAAGGCCTTTTCACTCCTCAGGTAGGTTTCATCATCAAGAAAATGTCGTATAGCATCATCAGCAACAACACCCTCTGGAACGGATATATGCAAGACATGGTCGTAGATTTTGGCGAACACGGCGAACAATTCATCATGAAGGACAATGTGGGTTGTGCCAAACAGCAATGACAATAGCGTGAAGGCCATCAAGAACATTGTATTCGACTTTGGGAAAGTGCTGGTGGATTTTGATTCAGTGCAATTGGTACGGCGCATCTGCCAGGATGGGAAACGACAAGAGGAGTTTATCCAGATAGTAGAAAACCCCGACTTCATTGACCGATGTGACAAGGGCGATGAAAGCATGGACGAGATTACCCTCGACATGCAACAACGCTACCCCCACCTGGCAGAAGAGTTTGGGCAATACAACACGCGCTACAGTGAGGAAGTGACAGGCGAGATAAGTGGGATGAGAGCCCTGCTCGGGAAACTGAAACTACAGGGCTACCATCTGTATGGCCTAACCAACTGGTGCAGCAAAGTGACGGAGGTAATAGAGAAGTATAGCGGATTGTTCTCGATGTTGGAAGGAATCGTCGTCTCATCGGAAGAACGAATCATCAAGCCCAATCCTGAGATTTACAGGCACCTGTTCCGGAAATTCGACCTCAAGCCTGAGGAATGTGTGTTCGTGGATGACAAGGCACGCAACATAGAGGCAGCCCGCGAGCTGGGTATGCACGGCATCGTGTTCGTGGATGCCTCGCAACTGGAAAATGCCATCGTTCAACTTTGCGAAAAGTAACGCACAACGCCTACCGGAACGACATCAAGACAGTGGGTGTAAAGCAAAATATTTCCATAAAGGAGCTATTATCATGGCCTGCTTGAACTCCCCGTTCTGAAGCATTCTGAATACTTCTTGAGTAGAGAAAAGCAACACTCGAATATTCGCCGTGGCATCGATGTGTTGCACATCGGTTTTCTCTACTCCTTCTGCCAGAAACGAATAGCAATAATTGCCCATGGCTCCTGCATTAGGAGCAGTAACCATAAGTTGCGTCCAAATGCCACCTGAATAGCCAGTTTCCTCCAGCAATTCACGTTTGGCAGCTGTTAGCGCATCCTCATCAGGTTCCACACAACCCGCACAAATCTCAGTAGTAATCACGGAGATAGGATGGCGATACTGTCGATCCACGATGAAACGGCCATCACATGTATTAGCAATTACATTGATTCAGTTGGTGTAATGGAGCACATAATATTCGTCATAGACCTTCCCTGTGGGAAATTGAACTGCGTCACAGCTTACATTTAGCCAAGGACGATTGAAAAGTTTCTCTGTATGGTGATAAATGTCCTAACAGATGTTAATTGTAACTATTCAGGCCGTGTAA
>DCGR01000067.1 GCA_002315285.1 Bacteroides sp. UBA1773
TGAGCTAAACGCCCGTATCGAGTATGGTTACCTTCTCGGTAAGACCTCGATTCGTTTGTGCTTCTTGAGGACTCATTGTGAGTTCCTTTCCGAAAGCGAGTGCAAAGGTAGAGGTTTTTAAGTTAACCACCAAATTTTTGAGGAACTTTTTTCAAACTTTTTTCAAAGTTTTTGTTATTTGATTGATTATCAGAAGCGCTTATTTTTAAGCATTTCTTTAGTTTCAATCTTTTTACCTCACCTTGCATCGTAGAGCCTCAAATTGAGGTCTCTACAGAGTTACCTGCTTTATTGTAAAAACAATTGGCAGGAGTTACCTTTTTGCAATCTTTTTTACCAAAACTTAATCAATACCTGAAAGAACGATGAGGTTAATACCTCGTTAAAAAAATTTAATCAACTAACCTTTTACCTTAATCAAAACTTTACCTATTGCTGGTTTCTCAACCATTATTCCTAAAACAGATCTTTTACCATATTAATAATAGTGATAAATTCACTTGCTTATTGACTTTAGGTACATCCCCAGGCTTTCATGCTGTTTCCAACCGTTCCTGAGAGATGGTTTTGCTTGGAGACTTTCGGAGCATCGCGCTCAGTTCGAAGAACTGTTTGTGATGTCGTATTATCTTGTCAGCTTGTCAATGTTGTGTCGTTGTTTCCTTTTGACGATGCAAAGGTATGGACTTTTCAGTTCCCCACCAAATATTCTCGTGAAAAATTTGTAACTTTTTAATGTTTTTTGATTATAATCATCTTTTGTGTGCACACACAATACATTTAGAACAAAATGTGGGCACACACAGCGTACATTTTATACCAACAAAATGGCTAATACTTTTTTGACATATCCCCTTCAAAACATGTTGTACAGCATAACATACGCATATTTCCATGATAAAAAAGTATCAGTCGCACTTGAATAATCAAAGGAATTATCATTAAAAGGACAATCAACACACATTACACACAGCGCACACAGCGCAGAATGACATTATTATATATAATGTACGCGCGCGAAACGAAGAGCATTTTCGGAGTCCCATTGGCGCCACTGTTCCTCCTATATGAGTCCTAATCGTCTCCTAATCGTTGACGCTGCAAAGGTAGGGGTAAAAGATGGGCAATACAATAGTTGTCGCCAAGGTCGGAAGGTCATGTCGCCAAGTTCGGGTAAGTGCGATTCAAAATCCTTAATGACTAATGACTATTGACCATCATGACTGAATACTCTCAAGCATCATTGAAACCTTGACCCGTTCCTCACGACCCAAAAATCCATGACCCCATTACCCATGCCCCATTACCCATGACCCATTACCCATGACCCGTGCCCCATAACCATGACCCATAACCCACCATGACCCATGACCCATTACCCATTACCCCGGTTAGTCATTATAGTCAATAGTCAATAGTCATTAACGAAAAAGAATTATCGGTTTTGGACTCAAAGTAAATAGATATATTTATATATCTATTACTTTGGGCAAAATCCGCGCATCAGAAAACCGAAAATGACTAATGACTAATGACTATCGTGACTGAACACAAAGCCCCCCAAAAAAAATAAAAACTTATTTACGTTTCACCTTTGGTGGATCCATATATTTTTGTTATTTTTGCATCAGAAAAATTTGCATTTGAAGGTGTAATATCCTCCATAAGCAAGCTGAAAAACTATATTACACAAGACATCCAAATAAACCCCACGGATTTTCACCTCACCATGCATTGCCTCCTCTGCACCTTGATAGCGCGAGTAGTATCATTCTTGCAGGATGCGGAGGTCTTGACCTGGGATTTGAACAGGCGGGATGATAGAGCCCATAAGATATGCAAGAGCTTTTGAACAATGACATACTGAAGGCGGTGAGCGTTCGCTACGTCGTCAACCCGGAACTCGGACGCAAAGGGGCGGTCGAGACGGAGGAGATGTGTCAGAAGACGATTGCCAAGCTCAAGTGGCTGGACGAGACACGACCTCGCCTGGTGCTGAAGGTCGACTTGCAGAACAAGGATCCTCATGCCGTGATGATTCGTGCACTGGGCGAGAAAGTGGCGTACGTTGACAGGGATTTTGCACCCGACATTCGCGGTATGCTCAAGGAAGCTCCTCGGGGTATGCTCTCCACCACCATCACCGATGTTGCCGTATATAAACATGGCTACTTCTTCATCAAAAAGCCAACGATAGGACATGCTTACACTCCCGAGGGAATTGGCGTGGATTGGAGCAATTATCAGATAACCGAACCCTTCATACTGCCAAGCGAGTATTTTGACAGCCATGACGAACTGAGTATGGTGATTGAGGATGAACTCCTCCCTGACCTTGCAAATGTCAGCGTAGAAGAACTGCGCATGTACATTGACCGATGGCTTGCGTCTGTGCGCTACAACCAGAGTCGCGAGGTGCATGACGAGATGCAGCGTTACATTTCCATGCTTTCTGCCGACAACCGTGAGGAGGTGCGCCAGATAGCCATTGACGTTGACCACCTACGTACAAAGAAAGGTACGAGCGAGGTGTTCATGGAGATGACCGAGATATGGTGGCAATCAATACTTTATGACAAAGGGGTGAACGAATCGTTCAGGGCTTTACGCCAACGATGCCGAAACCAGCGCCACCAACTGCTGCTAATTCTTGACAAGGTGGAGGAGCTGATGCGACAGATGCCGGGTGAGCTGTACAATGACGTGGGTGATACATACGAGTTCTTCAGCCATTTAGCATGTCTTGCCCCACCGATGACAGCCCTCAGCGGTGTACTCTCGCTCCTTGCCGTCCGCACGCTTATCTGTCAGGAACTTGACCTGCCGACAGCTCCTTTCTTTGGGACGCGAGTGGAAACAATCACCGACGTGAAGCAGATGCCGACAACCATCGGCAAGGTGATGGAGTTTGCCGAAAAACAATGTAAGGAGTATGCCGAGGTGCTCACCGTACAACGTCTTTCCGACTACCTCCGTCAGGATTATTTAGGCACACGCGACGAGCAGGTGGAGGGCATTCTCAACACTATAAAACCCGCAACAAACATTTTCGTTGACAAGAACTACGGTCCTTGCAGCGGCAACATACAGGAGCAGAAACTGCAATTGCCATCGCAAGACGCCACCAAACAAATAGTATAGAAATGAACAAACAAGACACTAACCCACAAGAGATAAACCAGATACTGATGCAGTTCGGTCCTCTCCACGGCAATGTGGAGAAGCAGGAGATTCATACACCTCCAGCACCTACGTCACAGCAACCACAAGAACCTGCCGTCGCAGAGAAGGAATACGAGAGTCCCATCTACCTTGCCAAGGAACCACGAGGCTTCAAGATAGACCTTATCCGTGTCATCAACGTGCTCTACATGCTCGGCTTCTTCACTGGCAAGGACGGCAAGAAGGTGACAAAGAAGGAAGTCTTCATCGCCATCGGCAAAGCCGTGAACCTCGACCTCTCGTCATACGACTCCGACCTCTCACGCTCCCTCTCCGACAGCACTGCCCTGGAGAAGCACCTCAGCATCTTCAACCGAATGAAGGACAAGATGAAGGAAGTGTTCCGTAATTATGGGGAGAAGTAAAATCGGGCTTCAAAGAGTCCGTAACAACTTCAATAACAGAAAAAAAATGAAAGTGTCGCACGCAAGTGTGGCACTTTTTTTCGTAGGGTTTACATAGGGCTTACGAACGCCCTTACGAAAGCATAGTACCTTTGCACCGTCATCAAGCAAAACAACGTCTTGCTGGCGGTGCTTTTCGTTTTCGAAGAGCCCACCCAGCCCTCCACATAGGGAGGCAGGATGATAACAGTTATTAACTTGAGTTGAAGCACAGGAGGAGGATGTTCCCGGGTAAAGTGCACAAGATTCCAAATGATGTTTCTTCTCCAAAATTCAATTCAAGGATTATGGCAAAGAAGATTATCAAGAGCCAGGCAAGAGTTTTCTCCGACTCGTTCAAAATGGAGACAGAGACAGTGTTTCACAAGGATGGTACGATAAAGACATTCCCTTGTGCATACGAGTTAGGCCAACAGATCACATGCACAGGTGGCACGGTGGTGATGAAGGCCAAGGTAACAGTGGATGCGGACGGCAACACAAGCGTGATGCCTTACCAGCAGGATTCGGGCGAGCGTTACCACCGACTTATGAAGACGGAACATGGTGCCGTGCTTGAGACAAAGCAGAACATCATAGTCAAACTCGCCTTCAAAAAGCGCCTGGGTCGCTTTGTGATTGCTGACATGCTGGAGGACGAGATTGACGACATGATTGAGTTTATTGAAAGCAGCCCCCTCCCAGCCTCCCCAAGAGGAGAAGTAAGAAGTTACTAATGTAGACAGATTTGTAAATGTAAAATGTAAATGAATTATGGCAGTAAATATGATTACTTACGACGCACAGCGTCACAAGATAGCAAAGCCAGTAACAACGCGCGAGGAGTATATCTCCTTGCGTGACTCAGAGGCGAACCGTATGGCTGAAAAGCATAGAATGGTGCAAATGAACTATAGTTTAGCCAGCGAAAATGAGAACGAGAGTTCTTTCCCATTGAGAGGCGCAAAGACTGTTGGCAACAGCGTGGGCATGGATGTGGACTTGAACGAAGACGAAAACGAAAACGAAAAACAGACGAATGCTATTCATGACCTTATTCTTTCGAAGAAAGAGGAACTGGGATTGCTGATGTTGGAGCGTTCCGCAACGAAAGGCTACCACCTCGTCTTCCGTCGCCATGCAGACATGACAAACGAGGAGAACCTGCGTTGGGCGAGTGACATGCTGGGTGTGGAGTTCGACAAGGGTGCGAAGGATGTGACACGCGTGTTCTTTACCCCACCTTCAGATAAGCTTCTATATCTCGATGATGAAATCTTCAGCAGAAGTCCCCTAACCCTCGAAGAGGTCAGCATCGGGGTCAAGGAGGAAGACAATAATTCTATCGAAAAACCAACCGAGGGGTCAGACCCCTTGATTGGCAATTCGACAGAATTAATCACAAGGGATTTATATTTGGGTACCCCTTACTCTACGATCATTGACAAGTACTGGGAACTCTTTTACAATGGCCAGACACCGGTGAAGTCAAATCGTGATACGTTGACATACGAGTTGGCGAACGTGATGAAGCATATCTGCGGATTTGACCGTGAGTTGCTTGCCCGGGTGATTCCTTGCTACGATGGTTTTCCTGAAGCAGAGAAGATGAAGTGCATTGACTCTGCACTGTCAGGCAAACGCACGCAGATGCCAAAGCGACTTAAAGAAGTGCTGTATGACATCCAGCGCTCCATGCTTATCAGTGGCGGGCAGGGTTCTCCTATCGGAGAGTTAGAAGGAGCTTTAGCTCAAGACGAGTTATTCTTCTACAACCGTATTCCGAAGGGCGTGCTTGCGCAAGGCGTGAAGGAGTCGATTGATGCGGCTGGAAAGGCACTATCCATGCCAGTGATTACGGCTGTGTGTCCGGCTATCGGTGCAAGGGCAACGGGTGTGCAACTTGTGGTGCACGGCAAACCGAACACGCTGAATCTCATCTCGTACATCGCTGGCGATTTTGCTTCCGGCAAGGGGCAGATGGACGATGTGGTTAAAGCATGGATGTCAGAAGACATCTCCATGGCTGAGATGTACAACCAGCAATGGGCAGAGTATGCCGAGAAGAAGAAGCGAAGCAAGAACAAGAAGGAGCAACCCGAGGAGCCGAAGTTGCCAAAGGTGTGGCTCACGCTCAACAATACCACTGCGAACCTTGCCGAGGAACTTGCCAATGTGCAAGGCAGACATGCCTTCTCCTTCACTCCTGAGGCAGATGTTGTAAGCTTGAAGTGGAAGACATCAATCAGCGATTTCTCCACCATGATCCGACAGAGCTATGACGGTTCGGCATACGACCGCGAAGCTCGCAGCGTGGATGCGGTTAATGTACACATACCCCGACTGCTATGGAATGTGGTGATGTGTGGTACGCCTGATGCCCTTTACCGTGTGGTAAACAACTATACGGATGGTTTTCAGAGCCGTATTGCGGTGGCTCGTACTCCCGACAACACATTCGCTGCACTGGAGGACACGCCTGCACATCTGACTGACGTTCAGAAAGAGAAGATAGAGCAGATTTCACACCTGTTGCCATTGATGAACGGCATTGTGGATTTGCCGAAACTGGAGGCACGAGGCAGAGAGTGGCTGGAAGAGATTCGCCTGGAGACGATGAAGAATGATGACAAGGTGATGGCTCGTCAGCGTATGCGTATCTGCGTTACAGCTCAACGCATGACCTGTTGCCTGATGCTTGCTGCGGTGTGTGCAAAACTCATCAAGGAACATGGCATGAACGGTGCGGAAAGGCATCTGAAGACAGATCCATACCTATGGAAGAAGATGATGGAAAAGCAGCAGACACAAGCGTTCTTAGACATGTTCGGCATCATAGCCGACTCCCTGATTGACAACGCTATGTATTTCTTCCGCGACCGCATTGAGGATGCCTTCTCTTCACGCTCATACGCAGGTAACAAGGTACAGTTATCGGGGCGCTCTCGCAAGGGCAAGAACGACACCATCTACAGCCGTCTGCCTCAGGAGTTCTCATCTGTGGAAGCAATGAACCACTCGATAGCCGTGAAGGGGGCCTCCGTGACTCAAAATGCCGTGCAACAGATGCTGAAAAACTGGATTAAGCAGGGATTGGTGGAAGTGACCGAGAATGATAATTATCGTAAAACATCGTAACAGCGATTAAGCGAGGTGTTGAGGTGGAGTTAGTCATCAGTCACGATGGTCAATAGTCATTAGTCATTAAGGAAATCACAATGCAGCAAGGGCAAGTACCTGTTCAGTCAGATACTTGCCCTAAAAAAGTTTTTATCAAAAATTAGTTTTTATTTGTTATTCTACTGCTGCCTGAGCGGCTGCAAGACGTGCGATTGGCAC
>DCGR01000043.1 GCA_002315285.1 Bacteroides sp. UBA1773
CGGCAGCGGTTTTCACCCGACGGGTGAAAACAGAGAAAACGGCAATGGCCGATAAAATAAGGGCGAAATCAACATCTCGCCCGTTCAACTGCCGCAGTTAGGGTAAATGTAAAATCGGTAAGAGTAAATGCCCATAAGGGTCATAATGTCATAGAACTATGGGCATTTGCTTTGTCCATTGACCTTTTTCTCTTTTCTCTTTTTCTAAAAAAGGATAGCGCCCACCATCATTGTATAGCAAACAGATTCTCTTTGGCACCTCCCAACGCTTTAATAGTTCCCATTCCAAAGCAGGAACAAAACATTTCCATTCTGCAAAAGGCCTGTCTCGTATGGTGCAACCATCAACGCCCTCTCTTGTGTAATGAATCGCCGTAAGACCAGCTGCGCGCAATGGCTCATAGACGAATGGATTGTCGCTGAGAACGGCATCGGCATCTGGAACCGCTGCGAGAACTCGCCCTGCCCACAAGCAACCATCAGAACATCCAGATACAACCGCTATCTGAACTCTAGCCATGCCAAGACCTTCGATCAGCAACTCAAAAATTTCCTTTCTCTCATCCGCAGTTAGGAAATTCTGCCTATTCAAAACACCTGTTTCGCCGATTACGACCGTTAGTTTCGCTTCGGGATGTTTGCACATAGCCCATCGCATCCGACTAACATGAGCTTCTGATACGGGCTGAAAGCGTCCTGGAAATACAATGCTGCGTATGCTCACCATACACTCAAGCACTCAATATCAATTCGCCGAAGTCTCAGAGCTTCTGGCAGAATACCAAAGGAAGCATCTACAACAACATGATCAGCCAAAGCAAGGGGCACACTACAAAAGATATCCACCTCTGCCTGACGATTTGCTGATTTTCTCAGTTTAGTATCCTTTGAATCTGCATCATCATTCCATCTCCAATCTCGCAGACATCGCCAATCCAACTCTTCTCGATCTTTCCACGATGAGAGCTGTCGGCATCCATCATATACAGGATTTGTTGTGAACAACACATACCGAGCCGATAACGTCTCGATCAGGGATTCAAAATCATACCCCACTGCGATGATATTTCGGCTTGTGCAAAATCCCTCGCGCACGAGACGGCAAAACATTGGCTGCCGAGGAGACAAATAGAATGGTACTGCATCATGAAGTCGCAATCCATCCGACAATACCATGTCAGACCTACGCGAAACCAATTCAGGATTTGAATATTCATTAGATGTCCCCTTGTTTCTTGGAAGAATCAATCCACCTCCATCTGTTATTCGGGACATCACAGTATCGGTGAGGATGTGGTAGACATAACGTTGCCTGCCGACAATTGACCAATGTAAGTACCTTGCAAGAAGTGAACTCATATCAAACCCCGCTCTTTCGTCCGTTTTATCTTCATTCGTTTTGAAGGAAACCCGATATGAATATCTTCAACAGCAGCTCGATGGAAAGTTGGAAACACAGACATCAGCTCCCCCTCCGTAAAATCAAAAGTTTGCAGCCCTCTCTGCTCGAGGATTCGGCTCAACCTCATTAGCGTCCTGAAATCGAGTTCATGCGCATAATCAAGCGGCACTTCCCAAGCTCTCGCATCGTCAAGGTACTTCAGAAACACTTCTTCACCAAACAAAACCTCTGGGGAATTCATAATCATTATGCGACGTAATGCTGGCGACCCAGGCATCCGCAATTCTTCCATAAACTCTGACTCCCCCAACATGTTCAATGTTATATCAAATCCTAAATAATCATCTTGATCGACAACATCTTGTATCTTTCTTGCATAATCTCCCCATCCACTGTCACACACACACACCAAATCAATGTCATCTCGGCAATTTGGCACGACCCATGTCCGCATTATTATTCCGCTGTCGCATTGAACAGACCAGTCAATATTTGGAGCGACCTGCCCACGCCCCCTGCCTGTGGATCCATGAACGAACAACGCACGCATCGGCACGCCAAGTCGCAAAAGTTCAGCACAAATCCTTTGCGCTACATTCAAATTCTCTCTACATATCTTGGTCATTAACGAATCTGGATATTGGTAGTGGATTAACCCATCTTCCCGAATTCTAAGACGATGCGACGACTCAGTCCTGGCGCTTAATAACTCTGACAAAACTGCATGATGAATGTCCGCAACAATCAAACTTTCAATCTGTTCGCACGCCGAGGAACCCGGGCCGACATGCACCACCTCTATCGAAACATGGCCTTCTTGATGAGCTGCTAATAGACACCTAAAAAACTCCAATCGTTGCATCTTGACATTTTCGGGAGCTTCGCAACCGTAAGCGAAAGGTGTATGAGGAGCCGTACTCATCACAAGTGATGCGAGTGAATGAACATCAATGTTTCTCCGAGGAGTGTCAGACGTATCAACCACATAAATATGTTCGACTCGCATCTCATTGGACACAGACAATCCTATCGCTTTAAGTGGTGCAAATATTTTTTTTCGCCATCCACAATCACAGATGCGCCCATTTATGGACGGCAAACCGTCAACGGCACATCCATCTTTCGTGAGGTTGTAAGATATCCCAGAATCCACTTGCTTGGCGAACGCTGACAATCTTTCATCAATTATCAGATCACACCAATCATCCGTTACGATAGAGCCAATCCGCTCTCGTAGTGAAGCCATAAGACACGACTTCCCAACGCCTGGCGCCGCAGCCACCACAACCCCAACACCATTGACTTTGAAGGCCGCCGCATGAAAACCTTGCTGACGACTGGTCGACCTAAAATAACTGCTCATACCACTAACTAGACTCTTCAATCGCCCGTAATGCAGACCTCCTGCGCACAAGAAACGATTGTTTTCACAATCGACAAGAACATTCTCCTCTACGGTTGAACAGCAAAAATACAAGCTATAACGAGGTTGAATATCAACCTCTGGCACAATGTCCATGAGGGCGGTAACATGTTCTACCATCTGGCGCGAATCAGTCACGACACCAATTTCAACACTTGCCGATCTCACCACGGTAGTGTACCCATCCTTTAGCCCCAGTCGATTCAGCATGCCATCGAATAGATCGGGGGAAACAATTTTCCATCCGTATTTCATGACTCTATCAGCCTCAAGATTTTATTCTTCCATGCAAATGCATTGCGCTTCACTCTCTTTAATGCGCCCGCGATCTCTTCTTCTGGTGCATCGTGCGCCTGATTAGCTGCGCCTATCGCGTCGTTGATACACTTGTCAAAATACCTAATTATGCAGGTCGAATCATGTTGTAAAACTTTCTTCAGTTTTTCAGAGAACTCCGCAAGCCCACGCATAGGAGCGTCGTAAAAATCCTTGCATGTCAAACCGTATGCATTATTAGAAAGCGCAAGTTGCGACAATAATGTGGGCTGGGAGGTTCTAACATCCGGGTAGTTGCGTCGTTTTGCTTTATCGCCAAAGCAATCATTGCAGTCATTCACCAATTGCCCTGCACAAGTCTCGTATTTTGCGACATCGCCAATACCAGTTTCTGGCAATGCCCAAGATGTAGCAAATACCGACATTGCCCCCAGTGAATGGATCAATGGCTCCAATTCAACGAGCGACGCCTCATATGTCACTTTACGCAATCTCACGGACACTGCTTCCGTCTCTTCAAGAGACCGTGCAAAGCCCAAGGCCACTGTAGCATGCTTTCCAAGCGATGAAACAGCCTTTGTCATTGCTGCGGCTGCTTCCATTGCCACAGGGCCAATGCCGTATTGCACCCAGGCTGCTGGTGCATGAAATCTCACATCATCTTCATCCAGGATATCGTCCAACAACAAAATCGCCGCCCACGCCACCTCAAGTGCAGCACCGACTGCCAAAGACATCTCCTGCGGTTGTCCACACCTTATCCCATGTTCAAATGCTACTTGGCCATGAATGTAATGCGAATACTTCCAACGTTGGTCTAACACTTGGCTTACCGCAGGATATTCGCGTAGGTCAAACAATTCGCGCACCAAACTGATTTCAAATTCCATTTCCAATCACCTCCCAAACAACATTTCGCATCATTTTCGACGGACAACAATTTTCACCTCCAAGGGCACTTCGGGTCATTTCAAAATTAAGAGCCACGTCGCAAGGTCTTAACTTCGATCTTGCATCATATTCAAAAACTCTTCCAGCATAAGGACCAAGAACCTCTTTTGCCATTTCCGCACGAGACATTCTTCTTGGACCACAAGAGTGAAACACTCCTCTCAATCCTTTGCATAGGATTTTCATCACGTCTTCGACCAAATCGTCAACCAATGTGGGAGTTGAAAACACGTTGCGAGGAAGATGTATCATATTATCCTTCGCTATTTTTCGAGCAAGCCAATAATAAAATAGAGACTGGTTGGACAGAATACGACCATCAATTTCTGCCTGTTGGCGCTTTAATTCATCCTTTCGCAGTCGGCCCACAACCAAGGCAGTTCTAACCACTGTTGAGTTTTTGATGGTTAAAACAAGTTGCTCGCCAGCAATCTTCATTGCGCCATAGGCATTACAAGCCCTTGTAGAATGATCCTCCGGAAATGGTGCTCCCACTTTCCAACCTCCAAACACCATATCTGATGACAAGAAGACCACTTGCGTGTGCCGATTATTCATCGCGAACTGAAGATAGTGCTCCAAATCAAACACGTTCCGCCTTAAGGCCTCAACACTCTCTGTACACTTCGCGAGACCCTTGACGGCACCACATAAAACAATCTTGTCTGGCCTCCATGAACAAAGTTCTTCATATGACAACGATTGACATACGTCGCTCGGGTAGCATATTCCTTGCGTTGCACACGGATCGACACCTAAAACAGTATGTCCACCCGAACAACAAGACCGACATATCCGAGAACCAATAAAGCCGTCACACCCTGTAACCAATATTCTCATGTTCGACCTCTATTTTCCATTACCTCCAAGATCCTGCGCACAGAAGCCATAATGTCCGCAACTCCTACCTCTAAACACATTGGCGTTTGTTTCGGGAAGAATACATTGCAAAAAACAGAATCCCAATCAATTGTCCCACCTCCAATACATAAATGGCGATCTGCTTCAAAGAATGGTCTCCCTGCCTTCGGTCCCATGTTATCACTTATGTGCAGATATCCAATGCACCCAGACAACCCCTGCAACCATCGGTCTACCTTTGAACCAACACAATGACTATGTCCTATATCCAGGCAAGCTTTCACGCGATCCGAATCAATGCGTTTTACCAATTCATTAAGTTGCTCACAGGTTCTTTCAGTTGTGTTTTCGACAAAGAAGTGCGAGCCCATATCTACCGTCTGTAGAAATTTCCCCCACCAATCCACAGATCTTCTCATCCATCCTTGCGGCTTATCCCAATCGAAATTGTGATTCAAATGAACTACGTACCGATCAACTCCAACAGTGCTTGCAACCTTAACACATTCCCGTAGATATTCAAATGAAGCATCACGGATGCGAGGCTCACAACATCCCGAAGACATCCCGACGAATGGGAGATGACAGTACGCATTTGGAAACATGGCTGTGTATATTTGTGCGCGTTCTAGAGCACCATCGACAATGCTCCCGTTGGCAAATAATCCTTTCAATTCAACCGTAAGCCCGGCCAAAACACCATGCTCCGTGCACAGCATGCGCACGTTTGTGAATAGTTCGCGGTACTCAAGATCGTCGTAGCAACCATCAGCAAGATTAACGGGGATCGATAGAATTATTTCGTTTTCGATCATAATCATCCTTCAACGTTTGAAATGAGATTTGATAACTATGTCATTCGCAAATACGCCACGGTTTCTATCACGAAATCAACACATAGTTATGCACTTGAGGAAAATTAACACTATACATTGTGTTTTGCGCGACCCCAGCAGCAAATTTCCAACGCACCGTGCGCGGAACATTCAATGCCAGATAATACTTCCTTGTTCATGGCGGCTATTCTATCACATTTCGGTTGGGCTTGTAAAGGGGGTTTTGGA
>DCGR01000040.1 GCA_002315285.1 Bacteroides sp. UBA1773
GAGCTACACGCTATTTGATAGTGTTTTGTTATGTCTTTACTTATCGGCCTCATTTGACCTCCTCGAAGTCAGCATCCTGTACGTTGTCATTGGCTTGACCGGCATTGCCTGCACCGTTTTGAGAATCAGCCTGTGACCCGGCTTGTGGCCCTTGCTGAGCACCGCTCTGTGCATACATGGCCGCACTGGCTGCCTGGAAGGCAGTGTTGAGCTCGTTGATGCTTGCGTCGATGGCAGCAATGTCTTGCGACTTGTGCGCATCTTTCAGCTTCTGCAAGGC
The DNA here is from genome assembly GCA_002315285.1 of Bacteroides sp. UBA1773. Classification (GTDB taxonomy): domain Bacteria; phylum Bacteroidota; class Bacteroidia; order Bacteroidales; family Bacteroidaceae; genus DCGR01. The sequence goes on from DCGR01000040.1 coordinate 281, forward strand.
AGCTTCGATAGGTGCCTTCTTGTCGGCTGGCAACTTGTCGCCCAGTTCCTTCAACTGATTCTCTGTCTGGAAAATCATGGAGTCGGCTTGGTTGAGCTTGTCGATTTTCTCGCGTTCTTTCTTGTCGGCTTCTGCGTTGGCTTCAGCCTCGGCCTTCATGCGTGCAATCTCATCCTTGCTCAAGCCACTGGATGCTTCGATGCGGATGGCTTGTTCCTTACCGGTGGCCTTGTCTTTGGCCGATACCTTCAGAATGCCGTTGGCATCAATGTCGAAGCTGACCTCAATTTGTGGAACACCACGGCGTGCCGGAGCAATGCCTTCGAGGTTGAACTGACCAATCGACTTGTTCTGCGATGCCATAGGACGTTCGCCCTGCAGTACGTGAATGGTCACTGCGGTCTGGTTGTCGGCAGCTGTCGAGAATGTCTCGCTCTTGTGGCAGGGGATAGTGGTGTTTGCGTCGATAAGCTTTGTCATCACGCCACCCAAGGTCTCGATACCCATGGTAAGCGGAGTGACATCGAGCAGCACGATATCCGACTTCTCGCCTGTGAGTACGGCTCCCTGAATGGATGCACCTACAGCTACCACCTCATCGGGGTTCACACCCTTTGAAGGAGTTTTGCCGAAGAAGTCTTCCACAAGTTTCTGAACGGCAGGAATACGGCTCGAACCACCTACCAGAATCACTTCATCGATGTCGGCATTGTTCAGACCTGCATCGCTCATGGCTTTCTTGCATGGTTCAAGACATGCTTGGATCAATCCGTAGGCCAGTGCTTCGAACTTGGCGCGCGAGAGGGTCTTCATCATGTGCTTAGGCATGCCGTTGACAGGCATGATGTAAGGCAGGTTGATTTCGGTGGAGGAAGAACTTGACAACTCAATCTTGGCCTTTTCGGCTGCCTCTTTCAAGCGTTGCATGGCCATTGGGTCGGCAGTAAGGTCGGCGCCTTCATCATTCTTGAACTCCTGTACCAGCCAGTCGATGATGACTTGGTCGAAATCATCGCCACCCAGGTGGGTGTCACCGTTGGTCGAGAGCACTTCGAACACACCGCCACCAAATTCAAGGATACTGATATCGAACGTACCACCACCGAGGTCGAAGACGGCAATCTTCATGTCCTTGTTTGCTTTGTCAATGCCGTAGGCCAGTGCAGCGGCTGTAGGCTCGTTGACGATACGCTTCACGTCCAGACCAGCAATCTGTCCGGCTTCCTTCGTAGCCTGACGCTGTGAGTCGGAGAAGTAGGCTGGTACGGTGATGACAGCTTCGGTCACTTCCTGTCCCAGATAATCCTCTGCGGTCTTTTTCATCTTCTGTAGAATCATTGCGGAGATTTCCTGCGGAGTGTAGAGGCGGCCGTCGATGTTGACACGCGGAGTGTTGTTGTCGCCACGCGATACCTCGTAAGGCATACGTGTGATTTCTTTCTGGACCTGGTCGTATGTTTCGCCCATGAAACGCTTGATGGAGAACACCGTGCGCTTGGGGTTTGTGATGGCCTGACGTTTGGCCGAATCGCCTACCTTACGTTCTCCGCCATCTACGAAAGCCACTACTGAGGGAGTCGTGCGTTTGCCTTCGGAGTTTGCTATTACCACTGGTTCGTTACCTTCAAAAACAGATACACAAGAGTTTGTTGTACCTAAGTCAATTCCTATAATCTTTCCCATAATATATTGTTTTTATTTGTTATTACTTGAAAAATGTTCCCGCCATATCCACAGCAAACAGCGTGCCAAAGCTGAGGCTTGACACGCTGTTTATTTTCTTTCGGTGAAATATTTGTCCTTCGAGACTGACAACTTGTCAGTCTCTCAATTTCTCGTTCATTGCTGCGGCAGCTCTGCGTCCGTCGCCCATGGCAAGGATGACCGTTGCGCCACCACGCACAATGTCGCCTCCGGCGAATATGGTAGGGATGGAACTCTGCATCTGTTCGTTCACGGCAATGGTGTTCTTTCGGCCCAATTCCAGTCCTTCGACCGACTTGGGTACAATGGGATTGGGACTTACGCCTACGGCTACGATGGCCATGTCGATGTCGATGGTGACGGTAGCACTGGGGATGGCCACCGGGCTGCGACGACCTGACGCATCAGGTTCGCCCAGTTCCATTTGCTGCAGCACCACTTGCTTCACACATCCCTTTTCGTCGGCGATGTACTCTATCGGGTTGTGGAGTGTCAGGAACTCGATGCCTTCTTCCTTGGCATGTTTCACTTCTTCCAGACGTGCAGGCATCTCGGCCTCGCTACGGCGATAGGCTATGAACACACGCTTGGCACCCAATCGCTTGGCTGTTCGGCATGAGTCCATGGCGGTGTTTCCGCCACCGACCACCATGACGCTACGGGCCGGATTGATAGGAGTATCGGTTTCCGGGTTGGAGGCATCCATGAGGTTCACGCGGGTGAGGTATTCGTTGCTCGACATGATGTTGACGCTGTTCTCGCCCGGTATGCCCATGAAATTGGGCAGACCGGCACCCGAGGCAATGAAGATGCCTTTGAAACCCTGTTGTTCAAGTTCGTTCACCTGTATGGTCTTACCAACGATGCAATCCTTCACGAAGTTCACACCCATCTTGCGCAGGTTGTCAATTTCAACATCGACAATGCGGTTGGGCAAGCGGAACTCTGGAATGCCATATTTCAGCACGCCACCTATTTCGTGAAGTGCCTCGAACACGGTGACGTCATAGCCATACTTGGCCATGTCACCGGCAAAACTCAGTCCGGCAGGACCTGATCCGACCACGGCTACCTTGATGCCGTTCTTGGGCGCAAGCTCTGGCAACTGCATTTGTCCGCTTTCGCGCTCATAGTCGGCCACGAAGCGTTCCAGGTTGCCGATGGCCACAGCGGGCTCGTTCATTTTCAAGTGGATGCACTGGCTCTCGCATTGTTTCTCCTGTGGGCACACACGTCCGCACACGGCCGGCAATGAAGATGTATGCTTCAGCACACGTGCCGCCTCAAGGAATTCTCCCCGCTCCACATTCTTGATGAACGAAGGTATTTCGATGCCGACCGGACAACCCTGCATACAGGTGGGGTTGGCGCAGTCCAGACAGCGCTTGGCCTCGGTCATGGCCTGTTCCTTGGTATATCCGGTGTTGACTTCCTCGGTGCGGGTGGTGGCACGATACACAGGGTTCAGCTCATTCATGGGGCAACGCGCTATGGCGGTACGCTCTTTCGGCCTCATCGATTTGCGCAGTTCTTCACGCCAGGGAGCCTTGCGATCGAGCAGTTCTTCCATGGGGCTTGCACTCTGCTTTGTCTGGTAGCGGGCCAGTTCCTGCTGCTCCTCGCCTTTGAATGACCCCATGCGCTTGAACATTTCGTCGAAATCGACTTGATGGCCGTCGAACTCAGGACCATCCACACACACGAAGCGGGTTTTCCCACCCACGGTGATGCGGCAAGCACCACACATGCCAGTGCCATCGACCATGATGGTGTTGAGTGACACATCCGTCGGAATGTCATATTTCTTGGTGAGCAGGCAGCAGAATTTCATCATGATGGCAGGACCGATGGCGAAACATTTGTCAACGTGTTCACGCTGGATGACCTGTTCCATGCCTACGGTCACAACTCCTTGTTGCCCATAACTGCCATCGTCGGTCATGATGATGACCTCATCGGCCGACTTGCGCACTTCATCCTCCATGATGATGAGTTCCTTGTTCCGACCGGCCAACACGGCAATGACTTTGTTGCCTGCAGCCTTCAGGGCCTGGATGATAGGAAGCATGGGAGCGACGCCCACACCACCACCGGCACAGAGCACGGTGCCATAGTTTTCGATATGGGTGGGTTGTCCGAGCGGACCAACCACATCTTCGATGTAGTCGCCGGCATTGAGCTTGCAAAGCTTGGTCGATGAAACACCTATCATCTGTACCACCAGCAGGATGGTGCCTTTTTCAAGGTCTGCCCCAGCAATGGTCAGCGGCATACGTTCGCCATTCTTATCGACACGGATGATGACGAAGTTGCCAGCCTTGCGCGACTTCGCGATGAGCGGAGCCTCTACTTCGAACTGGAATACTTTCTCGGAGAATTGTTTTTTGCTGACAATCTTGTTCATGGTTTCTTTTGTGTATTTTGTTGTATGTTGTATTGTGTCTGGATTATTTAATCATGTCGAAGCCCGTGTAAGGCTGCAATGCCTTCGGAATGCGTATGCCTTCGGGAGTCTGGTTGTTCTCCAACAAAGCAGCCACGATGCGCGGCAGAGCCAGGGCTGAACCGTTCAGGGTGTGGCAAAGCTCCGTCTTCTTGTCGGCCGTACGGTAACGGCATTTCAGACGGTTGGCCTGATAGGTGTCGAAATTGCTTACCGAGCTTACCTCTAACCAGCGTTTCTGAGCTTCGCTATACACCTCGAAATCGTAGCAGATGGCGGCCGTGAAGCTCATGTCGCCACCACAGAGGCGAAGGATGCGATAGGGCAGTTCGAGTTTTTTCAGCAAACCTTCTATGTGTTCCAACATTTCCTGATGGCTCTCGGCGCTATGTTGTGGGGTGTCGATGCGTACTATCTCAATTTTCGAGAACTCATGCAGACGATTCAGACCCCGTACGTCCTTGCCGTAGCTTCCTGCTTCCCGACGGAAACACTGGGTGTAGGCACAATTCCTGATAGGCAGTTGTTTCTCATCGAGGATGACATCGCGGTAGATATTGGTGACAGGCACCTCGGCTGTCGGAATCAGATAGAGGTCATCGACCTCACAGTGATACATCTGTCCTTCCTTGTCAGGCAACTGGCCTGTGCCGTAGCCCGAAGCCTGGTTCACTACTGTAGGGGGCATGATTTCGGTGTAGCCTGCCTTGTTTGCCTCGGCGAGAAAGAAATTGATCAGCGCACGCTGCAACTGTGCGCCCTTACCTTTATATACAGGGAATCCGGCACCGGTGATTTTCACGCCCAGGTCGAAATCTATCAAGTCATATTTCTTTGCCAACTCCCAGTGGGGTACTTTCGCATCGCCATTGTCAACAACAGCATCCCAGTTGCCTACGGTGTCGCCCTCCTTGCATTCGCGCAAGCTGCTTTTCACCACCAGATTGTCCTCTGCACAGACTCCTTCGGGTACCAAGTCGTAGGGCACATTCGGAATGGTATAGAGCAATTGCTGCAAACTTTCGGCAGCGGCATTCATGTCGGCTTCGATACCCTTGTTCAGCTCTTTCAGTTCAGCCACACGGGCCTTTGCCTTCTCGGCTTCGTCTTTCTGGCCGTTTTTCATGTACATGCCTATCGACTTTGATGCGGCATTGACCTCAGCCAGGTTATTATCAAGTTTCGCTTGCGACTTTTTGCGTTCGTTGTTGAGCTCAATCACCTTTTCGATGGTTGCTTTCGCATTCTTGAAGTTCTTTTTCTCCAACCCTTTGATTACTTTTTCGGTGTTGTCTGTGATTTGTCTAATCGTCAGCATAATATTTGTTTTTTACATTTTTTCGTACAATTCGCAATCGCTTGAAGCAATAATTTTGCAAAATTAAACATTTTATTTGAAAGTGTCCACAAAATGATGAAAAAGCCATCAAATAGTTGTGGGCTCAGACTATGGGACTATCGTCATCCATCGGGAACTTGACATTCCAGTCCTTGCGAAGCGAATCCATCAATCGCATGATGGCCAATGTTTCGGCATGAGGCATGATGGGACTTTCCTGGCGACCCAGCAGTAACGCATTCTCACATTCGAAAATCTCGTGTTCGTATCCTGTGGTTCGCGATGCTGCCACATGGGTGAGAAGACGCTTGTGCATCTTGTCGAACACCTCAACACGACATGGATTGTTGATGTTATCGACTACCAGATAGCCTTTGTCGCCATGAATGACTCCCCGACGGTCGTTGGCACAATCGATGGCGGAACTGATGGTTGCCATCTTCCCGTCGGAATAGACAAACGTGATGTTGTTTTTCAGGTCAACCCCCTGCACGCTCTTCACACACGAAGAATGAACTTCCTGGATGTCGCTTCCGAAATGCATACGCGCGAAGTTGATGCCATAAATGCCTAAATCGAGCAATGCTCCTCCGCACAGTTCCGGCTGCATGACACGCGCTTTGTGGGTGACTTCATAGCACAACGAGGCCGACAACATCCGGGGAATGCCAATCGCTCCACTTTCCAGCACCTTGTTTATCTTCTGTGACAGGGGCATGAAACGGGTCCACATGGCCTCCATTAGGAATACTCCTTTTTCCCTCGCCATGCGGATGAGTTGTTCGGCCTGGAGGGCATTGGCTGTGAATGCCTTTTCGCAGAGCACGGATTTTCCATGGACAATGGCCAATGACGCGTGGGCAAAATGGTGTGAGTGCGGCGTAGCCACATAAACCAAATCCACCTTTTCATCGTCCACCAGTTCCTCGTACGATCCGTAGGCCTTTTCGAAGCCCCATTGGGCAGCAAACGAGCGGGCGCGTTCTGCGTCGCGCGAGGCCACCGCGTAGCGCATCTCCGGGAAACGCTGTATGGTATTGGCTATCTTCGAGGCAATGGAGCCAGCCCCAATGATTCCTATTCTCATTGTGCAGCCACCACTGCCAGAAAGTCCAGGTCGGCAGCAGAGTTGTTGATTAGGCTGTGGGTATGACCCTTCGGACAATAATGACAGTCGCCTGCCGACAAAGCCTGCGTTTCTCCATCCATTACCACGCAGCCCTGTCCGGCGGTGATGAAGATGACCTCACAACCGGCATCATGAGTGTGCATGCCAATGGATGCGCCTGGCACAAGCATTCCTTTCATGATGCGGTTTGTGCCATCGAAAAACATGTGTGCACGCAGTTCCTTCTCTCCTCCTTTGAACTGCGGATGGGTGGTTTCGGCTATGGCATCGAATGCAATCCTGATTGTTTCCATCTTTTGCTTTTGTTATGTGATTTCCGTAATTATTCCGCAAAATTAACAAGAAAATCACTTCTGTGCCTAATTTTCAGATACGAAATGTTTTTTTTAACAATATTTCTTTATATTTGCGGCAAACTAATCAACAACCATTCACATGAAACAGTTTATTTATTTTTTGTCGTTCGTGTCCTGTACACTATCGTTTCAAGGGTGTCAATCGCCCGACAACACGCAATTCACCGACATTGGTCAGGGATTTGAGACCCACGCCTTGTATGCACCATGGTCGGGACTCGAAAACGATACCCGTTTCTGCTGTCACAGCACAGCCGACCGCTTTCACTTCATTTTCGAGGTCAACGACTCCACATTGACACTGACCGATCCTTACACGGGTGAGGATGATGTGAAGCCTGAAGACCGTGTGGAACTTTACTTCTGTCCAGACAAGGACATGAAAGAGCCGTTCCATTGCGCCGAGATGGATCCTAACGGACATGCGCTCGACTATGAGGCACATTTCTATCGCAAACTCGATTTCAGTTGGAACTTCTCCACCCTGCAGTTGCACACTGCTTTCACGCCCACAGGTTACCGTGTGGGTGGTAGCATTGCCCGAAGCGAGTTGCAGGAACTGGGTCTGGATTTGGAAAACGGATTCTGGATGGGTGTGTTCCAGGCCGACTTCAAACCCAATGGCGATGTGGTGTGGTACTCGCTCAAACCTACCGACGATGTTGAGGCCGACTTCCACCAGCCCAAAATCCTGTTCCCGTGCAAGATGACTCCTAAGGCTGAACGCTGAGGGGTGGTGATTCCTAATTGACAACCATTCACATGAAACAGTCCACTTGTTTTTTGTTGTTCGTGTCCTGTACACTATCGTTTCAAGGGTGTCAATCGCCCGACAACACGCAATTCACCGACATTGGTCAGGGATTTGAGACCCACGCCTTGTATGCGCCATGGTCGGGACTCGAAAACGATACCCGTTTCTGCTGCCACAGCACAACAGACCGCTTTCACTTCAGTTTCGAGGTCAACGACTCCACATTGACGTTGACCGATTCTTACATGGGTGAGGATGATGTGAACCCCGAGGATCGTGTGGAACTTTTCTTCTGTTCGGACAAGGACATGAAGGAGTTGTACCACGGTGCCGAAATGGATCCCAACGGACATGCGCTCGACTTTGAGGCTCGTTCCGATCGCGAGCTCGACTCCAGCTGGAACTTCTCCACCCTGCAGTTGCATACTGCTTTCACGCCCACAGGTTACCGTGTGGGTGGCAGCATTGACCGAAGCGAGTTGCAGGAACTGGGTCTGGATTTGGAAAACGGATTCTGGATGGGTGTGTTCCAGGCCGACTTCAAACCCAATGGCGATGTGGTGTGGTACTCGCTCAAACCTACCGACGATGTTGAGGCCAACTTCCACCAGGCCAAGGTCATGTTCCCTTGCAAGATGACTCCCAAGGCAGAACGCCGTGGAGTGGTGATCTATCCTACCGACATAGCCTCAGTAGGGATTGACGAGTGGAAGAAACGCATCGAACTGAGTGGCATCAACTTAATAGGTATTCATGCTGCCACTTTCATGGAACCCATCGACTCGTTGGAGGTGTTCATGAAAAGCGGCTTGGGACAACAGCTCCTGCAAATGTGTAATGAGAGCCATGTGGATGTGGAATATGAATTGCATGCCGTGCAATACTTGTTGCCACGTGGCTTGTATGAAGCCCATCCCGAATATTTCATGCTCGATGCCGATGGGAAACGCAACCCACAGTACAACGCATGTTTCTCGTCCGATGAGGCTATTGAGGCCATGCGTCCGCAGGTAGAGAAATTGCTCGCTTGGTTGCATCCGACCACTCACCGCTACTACTTCTGGCCCGACGACGTGACTGGCATGACCTGCCATTGCGAACAATGCAGCAACCTGTCGGCTTCGGAACAGGCGCTTGTCTTTGAGAACAAGCTGTTGGCACTTCTCCGTCAATACGACCCTGAGGCAACACTGGCCCACATAGCTTACCACCAGACGTTGGAAGCTCCGCTGAAAGTCAAAGCTGCCGATGGCATATTCCTGGAGTTTGCGCCCATCAAGCGCGACTATTCACAGCCATTGGCTCCACAGGAGATCAAAGCGTTGAATGACAACTTGCTGGCATTTCCAGGCTATTCGCATCATGTACTCGAATATTGGCTGGACGAATCCATGTTCTCGTCGTGGAAACGCGATGCCTTGGTGCAATGGCCCGACAATTCCGAACGCTGTGCCAGCGACATACAGGCTTATCGCTTGCTTGGAGCCACTTCCATCACTACCTTTGCCACTTGGCTCAACCAAGCATACATCAACCAATATGGCAGCACCGATGACATATTCAGACATTACGGACAGGCATTCCGACCATGAGCCTAAGAGGGTTTCCTGATCCGAATGGGGACACATGGACGACGGCGAAAACGATGAAGATTCACGTCTTGGCTTATTGTTGGCTTTAGTCGCGGATTTTTTGTCATTTTCAAATTGCCGTCCACGGGTGGTTTCTGATGGGTTGATTTCTTTTCTCATGTTGATGACATTGCGTTGGAATTGGAATGCGAAGTCACTGAAAATCTTCTTGTGCCATTCGAAGAATCAAGATATTTTCTTGTATGGCAGCGAAAAGTGCAACAATGGTGATGCCCCATGCCGCGAGCGGGAAATATGGTTGGTTGATGGCGAAGGTTCCCACCCATAGCAGAATTCCTGTGACTTTGTTGGCTTTTGTGTGGAGAAAGTGGATCTTATGGGTCAAATGGAGTGAAACAATCGCGTTGGAAATCCTAATGAGGATGATGAGCGACATTGCAATCCAAATGGATAAGGGAAGATGTCGCAGGCAAGGAAACAGTTTGTAGCCGACGGTGAGGACAAACAGAAAGTCGGCCATACTGTCTGACCTGGCTCCAAACAGACTCTCCACTTTCCATCGTCGAGCCAAAAATCCATCAAGCATGTCGGTTATTCCTGCCGACAGAAACAGAAACCAGAAACAGGTCGTGCAAGCCCTTGCGTCCAAGAGTAACATACACAAGGATATTCTTGTGAAAGAAAGCATGTTGGGAATGTTCGCCCTGTTGAAGACCTTCATGGCTCTTCGAGAGGATAGTCGCTATCACTCCATCCAAACTTCACCTGTTCGGGTGTCATGCATTTGCCAGTGCGGTAGTCGATGTCGGCTTTGTGGGCTTGCGAGAGCTGGAAACATCGGCGAATATGGTAGAGTCGGCCATCCTTGACGAATCGTGCTCCAGTCTGGTGGAAACGGAAGGGGATGCCAGAGGCAATGCATTGCTCACGAATGGCAAGGACCCAATCGTAATGGCAAGGACGGGCATCGGAACCTGACTCGCCGCCTACTGACACTTCCTCAATGGTCGGATCGAGATGTGCCGAGAGATTGACTGGCCCTATCAGTGGAGCCACTATGATGCTTTTGTGCTTGATGGGCAACGACTTGAAGATGGGTATGCGGTAGTCGGCCATGGCTTGGTTCTCTACGGTGCAGCCTATGAGTACATTGTCATAGCCTTCGCCCCAATCGGGTGGAGTACACTGGCGAAAACGGTCGATGCGCTTGGTGAAAAAATAAAACCACAGGTCGCTTCTTTGCCGCATCATCTGCCAGCATTGCATCCGCCATTCATCGGCATCGCGGAGAAGGAAGTCGGAGGTGAAGCAGGTGAACACGATTTTCCCGCTCTCGATTTTCCATGTCTTGTCGCGTTTCCGCTTGATGGGAAGGTCGAAGTTCCCGGTTTTCCTACATTCGCTGCTTGAATGCCCAATGCCATACATCCCATCCTGCCGATACACGTAACAGTACTTGCATCCGGGGCTTATCTTGGTACATCCGTGCCAAGGATTCCAGTCGGCGTATGTGTTGCAGCGAGTCATTGGTGTCAGGAATGTCATTGGGAGCTACCTAAGTAGAGCAACAGCATACTGATGAAGACCAGTGCGAGGTCGAAAGCCTTGCTTCGGAGGTTCTTTTCGTGAAACACCATTGCTCCGAAGCAGAACGATACCAGCACGGAGCCACGGCGGATCATGGAGACAACCGAGATGAGGGCATCGTCGAGGCTGAGTGCCTGGAAGTAGGCGTAATCGGCTGCCGAGAGGAATATGGAGATGCAAAGGATGGCCCAATGCCAATGGAATCGTCTGGAAAAATGGCGTTGTGTGAGCAGGACAATGCCCATGAAGAGCATCTGGTAGAGGTTGTCCCACGACTGTACCAGCCAGCGGTCGATGCCTGCACCTTGTCCGAGGGGTGCCATGAGATACTTGTCGTAGAGGGCACTGATTGCGCCTAGGATGGCGGCCAGAATGACATGGTAAATCCAGCGGTTATGGGCAAAGCGTATGCCTTCGCGTCGGCCACTCCGACTGAGCAGATAGACGGAAGTGACGGTGAGGATTACTCCTGACCATTGCCACAGGTTGAGGCGTTCGCCGAACATGAGGAGTGCACCCACCAACACCCACACGGGGCGGGTGGCATTGATGGGTCCCACGATGGTGATGGGCAGGTTCTTGATGCCCAAGTAGCCGAATATCCACGATGCCAACACGATGGCGGATTTGAGCACGATGAGGCGTTGCTGTTCCCAACAAAAGTCGGGGGCTGTGCTGATGATGACAGGCAAGAAAACAAGCGTGGAGAAGAGGGTGTTGAGAAACAACACGGGCATGACGGCATTGTCGCGTAAGGAGAGCTTCTTAAACACGTCGTAGAAGCCGAGTAACGTAGCCGATAGGAAGGATAACAGTAGCCACATGGGGATATTCGCAGTTTTGCGATTTGCTATTTGCTTTCGATTGTAAGAGGTCGTTTCGCAACAGATGGCGATGGGAAAATGCTTTCAGGATAGTCGATGTGCTCAAGGAAAAGGCCGTGGGCGGGTACGCTGTTGCCCGCATCGCAACGGTTCTTGCACTCGATGACCTTTCGGAATCCTTCGATGGTGAGATGGCCTCGGCCTACTTCGATAAGAGTGCCGACGATGGCACGGACCATGTTGCGCAGGAAACGGTCGGCCTGTATGGTGAACACCCAAGTGTTGTTGTCGCCTGGAGCCCATCGGGCATGCATGATGCGGCAGTTGTTGGTCTTCACATCGGTGTGCAGCTTGCTGAAACTGGTAAAGTCAGTGTAGAGGGCAAGGCAGTCGGCGGCTCGATTCATGAGGTCGAAATCGAGGACGTAGCCCACACGCCAGGCATATTGGCGCAGAAAGGGATGCTTGCAACTGGTGATGTAGTAGCGGTATGTGCGGCTGGTGGCATCGAAACGGGCATGGGCTTCCGGAGTGACGTGACATACTTCATACACGCTGATGTCGGGTGGCAACAGGCGATTGAGCTTGGCTGTTACCTGAGCAGTGTCGAGTGGGGTAGGGGCATCGAAATGGGCCACCATGAGTCGGGCATGCACGCCCGCATCGGTGCGCCCTGCTCCCACCACCTCGGCAGGAAAGCGCAGGAAAGTGGAAAGCGCTTCTTGTAGTGCCTGTTGCACGCTTGCATTATGTGGCTGTATTTGCCAACCGTGGTAATTGCTCCCATCGAAGGCCAGATAAATGAAATATCGCACTTTGTGAAATGTGTTGGTTGAAATTTTGTGCAAAGATAATGTAAATTGAGGAAAATACATTACTTTTGCGCGTGAATTGGAAAAGCATGATAGAAAAGCATATCGTACTGGAGGATGCCGATCCTGTAGTGTTCTATGGGGTGAACAATGTCAATTTTCAGATGATCAAGGCATTGTTTCCGAAGCTGCGCCTTGTGGCACGCGACAATGTGATTCGTGTGATGGGGGATGAAGAGGAGATGTGTGCATTGGAGGATGTGGTAACCTTGTTGGAGAAACACTGTGTGCAGTATAACACGTTGACAGAAGAGGTGATTGTTGACATCGTGAACGGACGCAAGCCACAACACGAATATGGCAATGAGGCCATAGTGTTCAGCGTGGGCGGTCGGCCGATAATTCCTCGCACAGCCAACCAGTCGAAGCTGGTGGACGATTTCGAGACCCACGACATGCTGTTTGCCATTGGTCCTGCCGGAACGGGTAAGACGTACGTAGCCATCGCTCTTGCTGTGAAGGCTTTGAAAAACAAGCAAATCAAGAAAATCATATTGTGCAGGCCGGCGGTGGAGGCTGGCGAAAAACTGGGCTTCCTTCCTGGCGATATGCGCGATAAGATTGACCCTTATCTGCGACCACTCTATGATGCGCTTCAGGACATGATTCCAGCAACACGCCTGAAGGAAATGATGGAAATGGACATCATCCAGATAGCACCCTTGGCATTCATGCGCGGACGTACACTCAACGATGCGGTGGTGATACTCGATGAGGCCCAGAACACGACTACCCAGCAGCTGAAGATGTTTTTGACACGTATGGGTCAGAACACCAAGATGATAGTGACAGGCGACATGACCCAGATAGACTTGCCCAACACGCAACGTTCGGGCTTGCTGCAGGCCATGTGCATACTAAAAGATTTGAAAGGAATCAGTTTCGTGGAACTGAACAGAAAGGATATCGTGCGGCATAAGTTGGTGACGCGCATTGTGGAAGCTTACGAAGCGTATGAGAAGAAGGAGAAAATAACACAATAATATTCGAAAAAGAGTCGTTATGAAAGCATTAACCCAGACGGAATTCAAGTTTGACGGACAGAAAAGCGTGTACCACGGAAAGGTGCGCGATGTGTATAACATCAACGATAGCCAGCTTGTGATGGTGGCAACCGACCGTATTTCGGCTTTCGATGTGATTTTGCCCAAAGGCATCCCTTTCAAAGGACAGATATTGAATCAGATAGCAGCAAAATTCCTCGATGCCTCCACCGACATCTGCCCCAACTGGAAACAGGCTACTCCCGACCCCATGGTCACCGTGGGCGTGATGTGCGAGGGATTCCCGGTGGAGATGATTGTGCGTGGTTACCTGTGCGGTAGCGCATGGCGTGCCTACAAGAGTGGGGTACGCGAAATCTGTGGTGTGGAATTGCCCGAAGGCATGCGTGAAAACGAACGTTTTCCGCAACCAATCATCACTCCTACCACCAAGGCAGAGATCGGAGAACACGATGCCGATATTTCGAAAGAGGAAATCCTACAGCGTGGGTTGGCCACTCCAGAGGAATATGCCTTGCTGGAGAAATATGCTTTGGCGTTGTTTGAACGTGGTACACAGATAGCTGCTGAACGCGGACTGATACTGGTGGACACAAAATATGAATTTGGCAAGCACGATGGAACCATCTACTTGATGGACGAGATACACACTCCCGATTCAAGCCGCTATTTCTATGCAGAAGGCTATGAGGAACGCTTTGCGCAAGGGAAACCTCAAAGACAACTGTCAAAGGAGTTCGTGCGCGAATGGCTTATGGACAATGGCTTCCAGGGCAAGGAAGGCCAACAAGTGCCTGAGATGACCGATGAGATTGTCGATGCCATCAGTGCCCGTTACATGGAATTGTATGAACATATCACGGGCGAGAAGTTCGAGCAAGCCGATGCGACACAGGACATCGCGCAACGCATCGGACATAACGTGGCAAGCTATTTGGACTGAGAAATGGATTATCCTCAGGAGCAGATAAAACCTTACGGAGAGGTAGGCAGCAAAACGGAGCAGGTGGAGAAAATGTTCAACCACATTGCGCCGGCTTACGACAAGCTGAATCATTTGCTGTCGTTCGACATTGACAAACTGTGGCGTCGAAGAGCCATCCGTAAACTCAGTTGCCTGCATCCTGAGCGCATCTTGGATGTGGCTACCGGTACGGGCGATTTTGCCATTCATACGTATGAGCAAGTGCGCCCGACCGAGATGGTGGCTGTTGACATCAGTGAGGGCATGCTACGGCAGGCTCGTACTAAGGCCGAAGGACTGGACATCAGTTTCCGCCAGGCCGATTGTATGGCGCTGCCTTTTGCCGACAATCATTTTGATGTGGTGACTGTGGCATTCGGCGTGCGGAATTTCGAGCATCTTGACCGTGGACTGTGTGAGATGCAGCGGGTGTTGCGGACGGACGGACGGCTCATCGTGCTGGAATTGTCGGAGCCAACCTCTTTCCCCATGAGGCAACTCTACCAGTTGTACTCGAAAGTCGTATTGCCTAATGTCGGGCGATTTGTCTCACACGACAAGGCTGCTTATAAGTACCTGCCACAGAGCATCAAGGCGTTTCCGCGGGCTGTGCAGATGAGGCAGATATTGTTGCACGATGGATTCAGAAAAGTGAATGTCCATTGTCTTACAGGTGGTGTTTGTACCCTTTACGAAGCTGTGAAATGAAATTGTATGGATTGATAGGCTACCCTTTGGGGCATTCCTTCTCGCGAAACTTCTTCAATGAGAAATTCGCATCGGAAAAAATCAATGCGCAGTATGTGAACTTTGAGATACCGAACATCAAATATCTTACGAAGGTGTTGAACGAACAAACAGAGCTGAAAGGGTTCAACGTGACAATCCCTTATAAGCAACAGATCATCCCGATGCTCAATGAACTGGATCCTGTGGCTGAAGCCATTGGGGCAGTGAATGTGGTGAAGGTGATGCGACGTAAGGGACGTGTGTGGCTGAAAGGTTTCAATACGGATGCTCCTGCTTTCAAGGGATCCATAAGTCCGTTGCTTGAAAAATATCATGAGCGTGCGCTCGTATTGGGTTCGGGAGGTGCCTCAAAGGCTGTGGCATACGCACTCAATGAGTTGGGCGTAGGCTCACAGATTGTTTCGCGCACGGAGCGTTCGGGCGTGCTCACCTATAACGATCTGACTTCAGAGATTATGGCGGCTCATACCGTGGTGGTGAATTGTACGCCTGTGGGCATGTATCCGCGCACCGATGAGTGTCCTCCCATCCCATACGGTCAGGTCACTTCCCATCATTTGCTTTACGACTTGCTTTACAATCCCGACACCACGTTGTTCATGCACAAGGGCGCCGCTCAGGGAGCTATGGTAAAGAATGGCATTGAGATGTTGTTGCTGCAGGCATTCGAGAGCTGGCGTATCTGGGAATCGTAGCATTTTTGCAGTAAACGTTGCCTTATGAATACTTTTGGAAAACTACTTACTTTGACTACCTTTGGCGAATCGCATGGCCCATGCATGGGGGGTGTCATCGATGGCTTTCCATCAGGTGTGGCTATTGACATGGGTTTCGTGCGTCAGGAGATGGAACGACGCAGGCCAGGCGGTTCGATGGCTTCGACAACCCGTAATGAGACAGATGAAGTGGAACTGCTTTCGGGTGTGTTCGAAGGTGTTTCGACAGGATGTCCCATTGGTTTCATGATCCGAAACAAGGATGTACGTCCAACCGATTACGAACAGTTGAGGGGGGTGTTCAGACCCTCTCATGCCGATTTTACGTATCAACAGAAATATGGAGTGCGTGACTGGCGTGGTGGCGGACGCAGTTCGGCTCGCGAAACGGCTTGTAGGGTAGTGGCTGGTGCTTTGGCCAAGATGGCTCTGAGGAAGTGGGGTGTGGATATCCGTGCGTATGTGTCGCAGGTGGGCGATGCCCGTCTCGCTGAGAACGATGCCGACAAGTTGCAAGCACTCATGGCACAAGTCAAGGCTGGGGACGACACCATCGGAGGTGTCGTGAGTTGCTGCGTGAGAGGATGTCCCGTCGGGTTGGGAAATCCTGTGGCCGACAAACTTCATGCACGTTTGGGATATGCCATGTTGGGCATCAATGCGGCTCATGGTTTCGACTATGGCGACGGCTTTGAGGGGGTTGCCATGAAAGGCAGCGAACAGAACGATGCTTTCAAGTTGGAGGGTGGAAGGATAACTACCGTGTCAAACCATTCGGGAGGCATTCAGGGTGGCATCAGTAACGGACAGGACATTCGTTTCCGGGTGCTTTTCAAGCCAGTTGCTACCATCATGCTTCCGCAACACACGGTGGATGTTGATGGTCATGAATGTGAGTTTATGGGCAGTGGCCGTCACGACAGTTGCGTGTTGCCTCGTGCCGTGCCTGTGGTTGAGGCTATGACGGCCCTTGTGCTGCTCGATGAGTTCCTGCTTTGGCGAGCCTATGCACCGGCAACCAACAAGTAGAAGTGCTCAGCGCCTGCGGCGGAGCGTAGCCACCATCCGAAGAAGGTGGAATCACGCCTGTAGTGTACTGAAAAAGTTGACACTTTAACTTATCAGTATGAGAAACAACAAGGACATGAATGACGAGAAGAGACTATCTCTTTTGCATGAATATCTTCACTCGTCAATGTTAATAACATCTTTTGAAAAAGAAAAAGGATTATCAAAAAACAGTATTTCAAGATGGCTTAGTATCTTTGCGCTCGAAGACAGCCCATCAATTGTAGAAGTAGCCATGCCAACAGACACTATTGATACAGGAATGAGCCCAGCCCCACAGGATGAGATACAGCGTTTGAAACTGCAATTGCGTGAAAAGGAGCTAGAACTCAAGCAAGCCACAATGGCCTGTGACGCGTATAAGAAAATGATAGAACTTGCGGAAGAGAAGTACTCCATAGTTATCAGAAAAAACTCAGGTGCCAAGTAGTCGCGTATCTGGCATGTGATATCCACCAGTACAAAGTGGATCCCATGTGCAGGCTGCTTGGCATCACAAGGCAAGGATACTACAAGCATACAGAGAAGACAAATGAGGAAGACATCCTGATTTCAAGTGTGGTATGGTATTGCCAGTACATCCGTTCACCGGACAACCTTCCGAAGGCTGGATACCGTGAGTTGCTTGAGTTGTGCCAGCAATATTTCGGAGCCAAGTTCACCCTCGAGCGCGACAGGTTCTATGCCATTCTTCGCGCAAACGACTTGATGCTGAGGAACAAGAAGTATCATCCACGAACAACGAATTCGAGCCATAACAACAAGATATATCCAGACTTGCTGAACACCTCGCCCAAGTTTGTGGCGAAGGCTCCTGGAGAGCTTGTCGTATGTGATATCACCTATGTGTACTGTCATGAAGGGTTTGGATATCTGTCACTTATAACGGATTCTCACACTCGGTACATCGTTGGATATTGCTTCTATGAGTCACTTGAGACAGACGGTCCTCTGGCAGCTCTTGAGATGGCTGTAGAGTTTTACAGCGCGTTTGGTGTTGCCATTGGAAAGAACACGATCCATCACTCTGACAGAGACCCCCTTCATAACGCTATGGCAGAGCGTGTGAACAACACGGTGAAGAACTGCTGGATGTTCAATACGGGAGAGCTCGTGTTCCTCGATGCGAGCACCTCCATTGACAATGCCATAATGATGTACAACAAGGCAAGACCGCATCAGGGAATCGGAATGAAGACACCATTTGAGATGATGACTGGCAAGGCCGACAACCCTCTTCTCAGTCCCAAGAAAGAATAGGAATGTAAACTCTTTCAGGAATTATGATGTGTAAACCAAAAATCAGTGTTACCTTTGTCATGCCAAGAAACGGACGTGCGACGGCCAATGCCCTTGCTCATCCAAAGATTGGAGAGGGCATCAAGCCCTCTCCAATCTTGCCAAGAAACGAACAGTGCTCAGGCACAGCCTTTGCTCTGCTGACAACACTGTCAACTCTTTCAGGTATAGTGGAATTTGCTGTCAATCGTTTCAGGAATATCTTTTTCAGCTGGTGTCAACCAGTTTGGGAATAAGATTTTGGAGTGACAACTTCTTTAGGAATAAACTCAAAACTGTAAACCAAACCAGGTGTAAAGTGCTAAACTGACAACCTACTTAGGAATACGAAACAAATAGTGTAAACCAATTTAGTTTTAACAAGACAAACGGTCAGCCAAAATCAGTACACTACAAAAGTGCCCCAAAAGTGGCAAAAAATGCACTTTTGCACTTTTCAGCGTATGCACAAATGCAAATCGGGGCGAGATGATGTGACAGCCGCATCATTTCTTTTCGGCTATCACTCCAACAAATTCCTGTGGAAGAATCACATTCGCCATAGAAACGGCATCAGCAAACAGCGGACCAATCTCTTCGACCGTGAAACCTGCAATGCCACAAGCAATCTTGGTTACGAAAAACCTCAAATCGGGATGAGCCTTGGCACAAGCGAGAAAGTGCAGCACTTTCCCTGCAATATAATCCACTCCACCCTCCATCGTGGGCAGAGCATAGCATTGACCTGTCAGTCCTTCGCCAACGCCCCACTCAGCGCCAAACTTACGATACGCTATGGCGGCTGCGCCACCTCCGTGCCAGCCACGTAGGTTACTGCCAAACACGAACACCTCATTCGGCTGCAAAGAGGTGATGGATTCGGGTGTGTATTCTCGGTTGTATATCATGATGACATTGCTTTTACAGGTACACGTCCTTACTTGCCTATGCGAACAAACCGATGGTGAAATCGACACTGGCCTTGGCTATGGTGGCAACGAGTTGCTCGCACCGGGTCATGTCACAACCTGCATTCGCCACAAAGATGGCAAGACTGCAATGATGGCCTTGAGGCAATTTGATGCAAGCCATGTCGTTGACTCCCATAATTTTACCGTCCTTTGTCGTGCCTCCCGTGCCGGTTTTGTGGACAATGGCCGACACTTGATTGCGCAGGTACTTGGGGATTCTGTTCTCGCCTGTAGCACATGCCGACATGGCGTTCCACACGAATCGTGCGTATTCATCACGCTCGCGGTTGGCATGGAAATAATCAAGCAAAGCGACAGCGGCTTGCGGAGTGGTGTGGTTGTCACGGCATTTGTCAGGATTGCGATGCATCGTTGCCTCGTCGGTGACAATCCCGCAACCGCTGATACCAATGGAGCGGATGTAATCTTGCGTGTAGGATGTATTGGCAACATGATGGAAGAGGATGTCACAGACATTGTTGTCGCTCTGTGTAAGGGTATATTCCAACAGGTTGCCTATACCAAACTCTCCTCCTCGGGGAAATTTGTCGCGCAATGGGCTCCACGTGTATTTCTCCAACTCTGTAGCGGCAACACTGATGGTGGCGGTAAGCGGTGATTGTTCCTCGCGCAACCGCTCTACTACGGCAAGGGCTTGGTGAAATTTCACTACGCTAAACAATGGGAATGCTTTCTGCCCGTTGATGCCTATCGACAATTGGTTGTCGATGGAAAAAGCCACACCCACTTCACCTGGGAAGTTGCCGATGACAGCCTGCAAATGTTGATGCAACTTGTCGGTGGATTGTGTTTGCGCTGCCGACAGCATGGAGATGCCCAACAGGACTATTGTCAATGTCCGTTTCACAGCAAGGTGTCTTGAAATCAGCACTTAGGATGGAACGCTTTCATCGTTCTCATTCTGCTTCTGCGCTTCGTATCTGTTCATGATTCTCTTGTTCCTGACCATCAGCACTGCGAACAAGAGAATGTCAATGATGGCCGGCACGAGGTTGCTCTTATCGGCATTGTGAGCCAAATAATCGTAGAGTATCCATCCCAGCAGGATAATCGATGGCACAAGCAATAAGGCGCAAACATAATAGACGTGCCTTGCCAATTTGTAATTCTTTTCAGTGACCATAATCTATCAAAACGTTTTGTCGCCACAAAGATAAACAAAATGTGGGAATCATGGATTCTGAACCACGAATTTTGGAGCATTGTCAAAGTCAACCGCAACCAAGGCCATGACAAGTTACGGAGAAAAGCCAAAAGCCATGACCGCTGGCATTGGGTCATGGCTTCCGAGGGAGGGATTACCTTACTGGAACTTGGATGATGGAAAGCCATTGCTCAGGGTCATCCTGGTTCCAAATGCCATCGACATAACTGCAACGGGGTTTCCCAACAATGGTGTAGTTGTGTTCCTCGATGTACTTGAAAAGCTGAACGTACGAATGACATAACCGATCGTATGGGCCATAGTGCTTCATACAGACGGCTTTAGGAACTCCTGGAATCACTTTGAACTGGATGATGTCAGAATCGTCGCCCATGGACTCCACTTGCTCGCAGTATTCGATGTCGATGTTGGTAGGTGTGTATTCCTCGTTGTGCTCGATAGTGAAACAGTAACCCGGAGGAGGACACTTGCAACCCAGTCGTTGCATTTCTGGTCCGATGGTATTGCAACACATTGCGCCCACAGATTCGTAGTTGGGGATGACTTCACGATGACTTGCCACGATGATTTCGGGCAGCGATTGAATAGTAAATTTCTCCATTTTCCTAATTTCGTTAAGGGAGTTCCGCCAGTTGAGCAGCTTGGCATGACGCTCGGTCAGGACACGAAGTTGACGCTCGGTTTCCTGTATTTTCGCTGTTATGAACTGTGTATAAATAAATAGTGATTTTATTGTGGTGA
>DCGR01000072.1 GCA_002315285.1 Bacteroides sp. UBA1773
AAGTTATTTTTTAATCATCACTAAAATGCACTTTTGCACTTTTTGTTTTGTGCACAAGTGCAAATCGGGGCGAGAGCTATTCCACAGGCGGTTGGGTGGCTCTCCTTGACTGGATTCGCCAAAGACAATCCTTTTTTAAAAAACCTGCACATACCGTCAAATCGGACAGCCCAACTCGGGAAATGCCATTCCACGAAATAACCCCATCGCCTATATAGACACACACATTCATGATTTTACGCAACGAAACCGACAACGACACGCTCCCATTCTGACTCATTCAAGTGGGAGGTGGGGTTAGAACGCTATTCCTCTGACCATTTTACAGCCCAGTACTTGCTCAACGAGAGGCCTGTAAAAAAAAGTCAGTGGCCTCTCGACGAACAAGTACAGGCCACAAAACCAGCCATAAGCCATGCTGCAGTCCGTCTTTTCCGAACCTCACTTCACTGTTGCCTCATAGGCATCGAGCAAGGTCATCAACCTCAACAAAAAAAGCCCCCTCCCCTCAAAGTCCATTCTCCTACGCTACAGGGAAACGGTTTCTAAATGGTGTACATGAAAGTGCATTGATCGCCATTGTTCTCCTCCGTAATATATTGCCACTGCTCTGGTGCCTCGGCTGGAGATGCGGGCACAGGAAAGAAAAATTCTGACTGATGGTTGACGGCTACCGCTTTCTTGGAATCGAGTGAGAAGGTAACGAATCCGATGTCGCCCCAATGTCCTGTAGAAGGCAAACACATGGCACGGACAATACGTTGCGACCCATAACTCTGCTTGATCCAATGTTTCTGCCAACGGTGGTTATGGCCATAGATGTAGCCACAGCAAGTGGGGCTGTTGACAAGGATGCTACTGATGCCTACCTCATCGAGCGGATGGTGAGAACCTACAAACACGGGCTTGGTGTAACCCTTGAGCGTTTGCTCCAGCCATTGCTTCTGTTCATCGTTGAGGGCACCAGCAGTAATCCACTTGGTGGGGTCATCGCTTTCCTGTAGGGAATCGAGCATGATGAAATCGGCATTGGGAGTTTCAACGACATACACATATCGTCCTTGCAACTTGGTTTTGGCAGCCTGTTCGGGGAACACTTGTGCGAAACGTGCGCGATGGTCGTGATTGCCCATGCCAAGGGTAAGGGTAATGCCAGCATCCTCCAATGGCTTCAGAATGGGCTTCAAGAACTCATATTCCGACACCTTGCCTGTGAGGTAGGCAAGGTCGCCAAAGGCAATGACATTGCGTGGCAAAACCGGAAGATTCAAAATGCGATTGATCACCTTGCGCAAATGATCGGGCTGATAACCTTCCGGATTGCAATGCAAGTCGGAGATAAACACGATGAGGTTGTCATCGAACTTTCCTGCGCCAAGGCCTTTTACACTCGGAGAGGTTGCGAGGCGCGCGAGTGGCGATGCCGCAACTGACTGAATGGAAGTGAGGCAGCCTGCTGCCATCACTCCGCTTAAAAATGATCGTCTGTTCATGGATCTGTTGATTTTATGAAAATTTGTATAAACATAGTTGTGTACGACTTTCACATCCGATAGCGACAAAGATGCTGGTTTGTCGCATCCTTGCGTTCGTCCGGATGAAAATTCAGGTTTGTCAGTTCACTTGATGTACCTCATGTCCCTCGACATGGATTGCACTAAGCGGACGTGCAGGACAAACATATTCGCAAGCTCCGCAACCAATGCAAAGTTCACGGTTGACAACCGGAATCTTGAACGATTTGGGGTCGGTGGGACGTTTGGCCATCATGCTGATGGCACCAGTAGGACAATGGCGGGCACAATTGTCGCACTTCCCTTCATGATTTGCCACACAAGAGCGTCCACTCCACACCGCGTGTCCGGTATGGATGGCGGTCTTCTCCTCGCGTGTAAAAGGCTGTATGGCATCAGTAGGACAAACATCGCCACAGGCAGTACACTCAGGACGACACCAACCTTTATCGAACGAAGAGTAAGGAGTCATCCAACGACTCAAATCGGCAGATGGGCGAAGCACCTGATTCTTGCAGGCATTGACGCAAAGCTGACAAGCCGTGCAATGCTGTTGCAGGTGACGCCAACTGATTGATCCCGGTGGCGTGATGCGTGCCTTACGGACAGGCTCTCGCTTGTCAATGATATCAGCCAATCCGCCATCGCCTTTCTTCTCTTGCGCGTTGGCAATTGTGGAAACAGCCACCAAACTGGCCAACGAAAGAAATGCGCGCCGGGAATTGCCAGCCGAAGCAGCATGGTCGGGAGCAGAAGCCTTAGGAACAACACCATAGTGAATGGCACCTTCACGACAGTTGTCGATACAGTCGAAACAGGTAACACAACGCGAATAATCAATGCGATGGGCCTTAGGATCGATGCACGAAGCCTTACAGTTGCGTGCACAGCGTTGGCAACCATTGCATTTGCTTACATCGATGTGATGCTTGAACAAGGAGAAACGCGACAGGAGGCCAAGGAAAGTACCTACAGGACAGATGCTGTTGCAATAGAGGCGCCCTCCAAACCAGGCAAACAATGCCACCACCACAAAAGTCGGCACACCGACAAACCATAACGACAACGCAGAAAGGCTGTGAGCCATACGCCCGAAGGCGCTATAAGGTTCGATAAGTGCAGCCCATGAGGTGAAACCTGCCACAACCAGTGCCACGAATGCCACCAGCACAGGATAGCGTACCCAATTCAAAGACTGGGTGAAATGAAAACGATTGCGCTTGAAGCGAGTGTGCAAGCGAATGAATATGTCTTGGAATATGCCTAACGGACAGATGATGGAACAATAGATTCGCCCGAAAACAAATGTGAGAACGAGCAAGAATGCCACCACGACAAAATGGAGCGCCAAAACTGCAGGCACCAGCTGCGTGCTGGCCAACTGTTGGGGAAGGTTTGACACCAAATCGGCCGGCAACACAAACAATGCGGTCAGCAGAATAATGACGATGGTTGCAACGATGATGCGAAAGGTTTTCATAATACGTCCTGTTTCAATGTTTCAATGAATCTGTCAATGCGTTGTAGCTCTCGTGGAATGCGGATATGCTGCGGACAATGCGACACACAATCGTTGCATCCGATGCAATGGTCGGCCTGTCGTTCACGCTCAATGACCTTGTCATAATTGGCCAAGTAAGCCCTGCGATACTTGCGATACTGTGGATCCTGGCTATTGGCAGGCAAGGTACCCTCATTGATGTACTTATTGTAGTGCATCAGGATGGCAGGAATATCAATGCCATAGTTGCAAGGCATACAATATTTGCAGTCATTACAAGGGATGATAGGTGCTTGCTTATATATCTCAGCCACCTCTTCCAAAAACGATTTCTCTTCATCAGTCAATGGTTCCAAAGGTGAGAAAGTGAGCAAATTGTCTTGCAAATGCTCCATATAGGTCATACCACTCAACACAGTAAGCACTTTGGGAAAAGAACCGGCAAAACGGAAAGCCCATGAAGCCACAGACGATTCCGGCTCACGCTGCAACAGCTTGTTGACCAAATGCTGCGGCAAGCTGGAAAGGCGACCTCCCAACAACGGCTCCATGACAACCACTGGTATGTTGCGATCGGCAAGCTGCCCATACAAGTATTCAGCATTGCACTCTTTGCTGGCAGCATGAGTCCAGTCAACGTAATTCATTTGTATCTGGACGAAATCCCAATGATAGGGTTGTTCCATCAGATAATCGAAACACTCCTTATTGCCATGGAACGAAAAGCCCAAATGGCGAATGCGACCTGCTTCTTTTTCCTTCAACAGGTAATCAAGCACACCATTGTCAACAAAACGACGTTGATAATCCTCCGTGCTGCCGATGGAGTGCAAAAGATAGTAATCAATGTAATCCACCTGCAAGTATTCCATGGACTTGTGGTACATGAGGATGGAGTTCTCAAGTGTGTAGTTCCTGAAATTCGACATCTTTGTGGCCACGAGATAGGAATTGCGTGGATGCCGGTGCAAGGCCTCTCCTGTAGCTTTCTCCGACTGTCCTTGCAGATAGACTGGCGAAGTGTCGAAATAATTCACACCATGCTCCAAAGCATAATCAATCAAATGATTCACATCCTCCTGATCTATGATTTGGCCGTTGCCATCAGGATTCCTTATCATTTTCCAACGCATACAGCCATACCCCAGAATACTCACAGAATCATCCGTGAGATTACGACGCATGGTCATGTCACCAAGTTGTTTACCCGAACCGTCAGCCTCGCTTGATTCCTGACGGGCCGACGGAGCACAGGCTGTGAGAGTCGCAGCAGTGCCCAATCCCAAATCCTTCAGAAAGTGTCGTCGATTGATTTCGTTGCTCATACTATTTTATATTGATAAGTTACTTTGCAAGTTGGAGTAGTGTGTGCTCTATCACCTCAAACGAGGCATCAGAAAGTGCCCTCATGTTTTCGATTCCTTGTCCCTGAGGCTGAATGGGATCGTGGATAATCATTCGCATAGGATGCCACGAAACGTGCCAGGCATGTTTGTCCATCACCTCGAATGACCCGATGATTGTCACCGGAACGACAGACAGTTGCAACTCATCGGCAAGCAAGAAGGCTCCACGCTTGAATTTGTGCAACCGGCCATCATTGGTACGTGTACCTTCTGGAAAAACCACAATAGATGCCCCGCCAATGAGTTTTTCACGTGCAGTGACAATAGTCTGCTTGATGGAATTAGGGTTTTCCCGATTCATGAAAATATGGCCAGCCGCCTCGATGGCTTTTCCAACCAAGGGTATGCGGCGCAAGGAGTGTTTCATGATCCACTTGAAAGGATGGCCCAAGAAACCATAGATAAGCCAAATATCGAAAGAGCCCTGATGATTGGCAACAAACACATACGAAGCGGAACGCGACACCTTGGGACTACGTTCCACCTTGACAGGAAGAAGCAAAATATAGCACATCAGTTGCGACCATACTTTCGATGGCCAATAACCCCAAAAAGCCGCATCACCCAAGGCTCCTCCCACAATGGTGATGATCGCATCGAGCATTGTGATGAGCAATAACAGAGGAGAAACACAAATCTGATAGAGGATATATAAATATTTCATGATATTCATTATTGGTAATGATTAATTGAACAATAGCGGCATAGCAGTCTGCGAAGTGCCATTGACAAAGGTCCGTACCACCTTATGTCGGAACTGATGACCTTCCAAAGGGCTCCATTTGCACTTGCTCAGGATATCATCCTTTGAAAGCACCCACTGCTGTGGTTGCACAATCACCAAATCGGCATAATAACCTTTGCGAATGAAACCACGTTTTTGAATATGGAACAGTTCAGCTGGAGCATGACACATACGTTGTACCGTAACAACAGGGCCAAACAGGTCGAGCATACCAATCAATGAGAATTGTATCATTGGCATTCCCGATGCCGCCTTCAATGCGCCACCTTCTTTTTCTGACAGGAGATGTGGGGCATGGTCGGTGCCGACAACGCTGATGGTACCATCGGCAACAGCCTGACGCAGCGCCAAACGGTCGGCTGCTGTCTTTACGGCAGGATTGCACTTGATGCGACTGCCCAAAGTGGCATAGTCGGCATCCGAGAACAACAAATGAGCCACAGCGGCCTCGCCAGTAACATTGTCGCCAAGCAACGCAAGCTCTTCAGCTGTAGTGATATGCAACAGATGCAAACGCGCCCCACTTCGACGCGACAAATCAACGGCAAGCCGTGATGATGCCAAACAAGCCTCGCGGCTACGGATGAAGGGATGGAAACTCACATCGAGATTATCACCATATTGAGCCGCATAGCTCTTGGCATTCTGCGATATCGTCTGTTGGTCTTCACAATGAGCGGCCACAAGTAAAGGCGAAAGGCTAAAAATCTCGGCAAGCGACTGACGCCTATCTACTAACATGTTTCCCGTGCTCGAACCCATAAACACTTTCACTCCACAAACTCGATGGATATCAAGACAGGGTAACAACGACACATTGTCGTTGGTGGCTCCAAAATAAAACGAATAATTGACCACACACTTTTTCCCCGCCTCCACAAACTTGTCATTCAGGGTTTCGAGCGTAATAGTGGCAGGCTTACAATTGGGCATGTCCATGATGGATGTCACTCCTCCTGCACGTGCTGCCTCACTCTCGGAAAGCATATCTCCCTTGTGCGTCAAACCAGGGTCACGAAAATGTACATGGTCATCGATGGCTCCGGGAAGGAGAAAGGCCTGATGGGCATCTACTGTTTCGTCGGCCGACACAGCAGGACAATTTACCCCCTCAACAACGTCTGTTATCAACTGGTTGTCAATGAGCACCGAACCAGGAAAGATACGCCCTTCATTGACAATCTGTGCATTATGGATAAGCAATCTCATGTGTTCTTCTGAGGAAATCTGCGAAACCACCCATCCCAACGCAACCGCATTACACCAAAGAATGCCTCACCGAAAATGCCACCACTCATCTTGGAAGTTCCCAACTCCCGATTGACGAACACCACAGGAACCTCACCTATGCGGAACCCACACTTATATGCCGTATATTTCATCTCAATTTGGAAAGCGTAACCTTTGAACCTGATTTTATCAAGTTCGATGGTCTCAAGCACTTCCCGACGATAACATTTGAAACCAGCGGTCGTATCATAAACAGGAATGCCTGTAATGAAACGCACATACTTGGAGGCGAAATACGACATGAGTACACGCCCCATCGGCCAATTCACGACATTCACTCCCATAATGTATCTTGAACCAATGGCAACATCATATCGATCTTCTGCACATTTTGCATATAGCCGAGGCAAATCCGAGGGAGCATGGCTGAAATCGGCATCCATTTCAAAGACATACTCATAGCCATGGGCAAGTCCCCATTTGAAACCTGTAATGTAAGCCGTACCCAAACCAAGTTTTCCCTTCCGCTCAATCATGAACAAACAATCTGCAAATTCTGTTTCCTGAAGATGCCTTACAATCAGAGCCGTTCCATCGGGCGAATTATCCTCGACAATCAGAATGTGAAACTGCTTCTCAAGGGCAAAAACCGCACGAATAATTTTTTCGATGTTTTCCCTTTCGTTATACGTAGGAATAATCACTATACTATCTGACTGCATAATCGTAATATTCAAAGTTATATCTAATTCAGCAACAAGGTGGAAGGACGCAAGGAACTCAATTTTGAAACAGAAGCCACAGGTTGGCTCATCGTATCTACTGGGGCTTCTGCTGCGATAATGCGTAAAGCATTGCTGAGCAAGAGTTCATCAGGATCGCCCAAGGGCTTCCAATTCTCGACAGATTCTATCTCTTTCACTTGATAGTCAGGAGCAAAGCCTTTCACATAATCCGCACTTCCCTCAGCATTGGTTATGTATGCCACAACAGGCCATAGTTCAAAGGAAAACTGTTCATCTCTATATTTTTGCATGGCAACGGGTTTACCTTCCGTGGTATCACCTATTATTATTATTTTGTCTCTACCCAAATACGGAATCAGGCTGTTGATGACCGCCTCACTTGCCGAAGCCGTATAATTGGATGTAAGGACAAATAGCCGGTGCAAATTCAGATTGGCAACTTTCATTGACTCAAGCAAGGTCAAATTGACCTCTGCTGGAATATGTATATCATTATAGTGAATATCGACGAAAGACTTTCCTATGGCTGATTCGGGAGCAAGCAAGCTGGACAACACCTGAGCAGCCGACATCTGACCTCCTGTATTGTAACGCAAATCCAACACAAATTCATCCACTGGCTCAGCCTTCATATCAGCAAACAACTGTGTCAGTTGCTTATTGTACGCCTGTTCGTCGGTTTCTGTACCGTCAACAAACTGTGTGTAATGCAAATAACCAATTTTCTTCCCCTTATATGCAATGACAGAATGTGTCTGAATGGGATTATCCTCGACTTCTTCTGAAGCACCCATAGCAACGTCACGCGCATTCTTCCATACCAAAGCACTATCGCCTTGTATCAGATCCTCTATCGTCAGTGAGCAGGCACCACCGCTAATCAATGCCGCATAATTATTCTGAGTCACCCGGGTGCCATTGACATGACTAATCCAATTTCCTCGTTGCAAGCCACACGCTGCAGCCGGACTGTTTGGCAACACGTATAGCACACGTGCAAAAACATGTGTTGTACTCCCTGTTGGGTCTTGATACAATAAAAATTCCATGCCATAACTGTCGTCCGTAGTCACGACAAGCGTACGACTTCCACTGTCCTCATTCTCAGTGTCTGTGTCGGCACTGAAATAAGAGTAATTATCGCCTTTCCCATCCAGTGCATCCTTATAGCGCAAGCCATAAAAGAAACTTTCGGCATCTTTGCTGAACATGTCATCCGTTCCAACCTTCTCAACCTTGTCGTACCACAAATACTCAGTAGTCATAATCTCCTGTATGTACATACGGTCAGCAATGATCGCATAGTATTCACCTGAACGATCCACACCGCAGGATAACAGCAGGATGGCCATCAATATCGATATTGGGAATAATCTTTTCATGCAGCAAACTTACACATTATTTTCCTATTTCTCGACTTTTTTGTGTTTTTTTAAAGAACACCATACAATGCGCACGGAGTAAACTCCCACTCGATTTACTCCGTGCAACATGGGAAGTAATGGGAAACCATCCTTACGCAGGACGAAATCCACACTACAAGATCAATAGAAGCTTACTTGGCCTTGATATTGGGTTCCTCTACACCAAAACCCTCCTTCTTGTCGATCACTTTTAAATAGATTGAGAACAACAATGCCAACACGCCAAAACTTGCGAATACCAACAATGGAATTGTATAATCGTAAGGGATGAAAGTGGCTTGTGCCTCCTTGGCCGCCATCACAGCTGGATTATCGGCATTACAGATTGTGAGCAGTTCGCCAATAAACACAGGAACAAAACATAAGCCAAAATTCTGTACCCAAAAAATAAGACAGTATGCACTTCCCAACACCTTTTCATCGATAATTTTGGGAACACTGGGCCACAAAGCCGCAGGCACAAGAGCGAAACTGATACCCAACAATACAATGGTCGCATAAGCCAATAGTGGACTATGCGTCATCGGAAGAACAAACGCAAAAATAAGATGACACGCAATGAGCAATAATGATCCCCACATCAGCATCGTAGCTCCTTTACCCTTATGGTCGAGAAACGACCCCAAAAAAGGTGTGATGATGCCAGCTCCTACAGGGAACCAACGGAAAATGTTAGAAGCCGCTTCCGGACTGATGCCATTAAGATTACATTGAAGCATGTTGGCACCATAACGCTGGAACGGGAAAATTGCCGAGTAATAAAGCACACAAAGAAGGGCCACTACCCAGAACACCTTGCTCGAAAGAATCTTTGTGACATCAGAGAACTTGAATTCCTCTTCTCCAGAATTATCCTGAGCATCTGCGCCCAACTGCGCGTCAAAGCGCTTGTCGATGAATGTGAAAATGGTAAAGGTAATCAAGCCAATAAGCAATAACACCGTGCAAAATGCAACTGGAGTGACTACACTGCCAAACTTGGCAGCAATCAACGG
Source organism: Bacteroides sp. UBA1773 (assembly GCA_002315285.1). Taxonomy (GTDB): domain Bacteria; phylum Bacteroidota; class Bacteroidia; order Bacteroidales; family Bacteroidaceae; genus DCGR01. The sequence continues at coordinate 9,562 of DCGR01000072.1, forward strand.
GGAGATGGAAAAAATGGTGAACACGCCAATGCGTGCGATTGCCATCTCCAATCCCATCGCCAATGCCATTTCCTTACCCTTGAACCACTTTGCAATGGCCTTGCTTACTGTCGTGCCTGCCATTTCACAACCACATCCAAAAATCATGAAGCCAAATGCCGCCATCTTGGCACTGGCTGGCATATCGACCCACCACGTACCAAGCCATGATGCCAACTCTGTGGTCTGGAACCAGTCAGTGATGCCGACATACTTGATGCATGCACCCACAAACATCATCGATGCTGACAATTCTCCGGTGAAACGCACTCCAGTCTTGTCTAAGATGAAACCTGCCACAATCAAGAAGCCACAGACATTGAGGATGTATTCGCCAGCAGCATAAGTGCCAAATACAGAGGGAGTCCATCCGCGCTCAGCTTCAATCAAAGCCTGCAACGGTGACATCACGTCAACAAACATATAGCCAAAGAACATCATCAAGGCTATCAAAACGAGCACAGTCCAGCGTATGGCTGGACTGTCGTTCAACTTTTTCTTTATGATATCTGTCATAAAATGGTATTTAGATTATCAAGTCTGAGGGATTTCCTCCTCCTCAGGAGAATGTATCACCTCAGACTTGTGTTTTCCAAACGTTTTTCCTTATTGAGCTAACTTGTCGTTGGAGCCGAGCACGTTCAAGATCTTATGTTCATAAAGCTTCTTCATGCTATCACGAGCAGGACCAAGATACTTTCTCGGGTCGAATTCCGCTGGTTTCTCAGCAAACACCTTACGAACGGCTGCTGTCATGGCCAAACGAGAATCCGAGTCGATGTTGATTTTGCAAACAGCGCTCTTCGCAGCTTCGCGAAGTTGTTCTTCTGGAATACCAACAGCTGCCTTCAAGGCACCACCAAACTTATTGATGGTATCGACTTCATCCTGTGGAACAGAAGAGGAGCCGTGCAATACGATTGGGAATCCAGGAAGTTTCTTCTCTACCTCATGCAACACATCAAATGCCAATGGAGGAGGAACCAGTCGGCCAGTTTTCGGATCTACCGTGCATTGTTCTGGCTTGAACTTATAAGCACCATGAGAAGTACCTATCGAGATAGCCAAAGAATCACAACCTGTACGAGTGGCGAAATCGATGACTTCCTCAGGTTTGGTGTAATGTGATTCCTCTGAGCTAACTTCATCTTCTACACCAGCCAGCACGCCTAACTCAGCCTCCACGGTCACATCATATTGATGAGCGTATTCTACGACCTGCTTAGTCAAAGCGATGTTCTCTTCGTATGGAAGAGCTGAACCATCAATCATGACGGAAGAGAAGCCCATGTCAACACAGTTCTTGCAAAGTTCGAATGAATCACCGTGGTCAAGGTGAAGTACGATTTCAGGATGTGCACAACCCAACTCCTTTGCATACTCTACAGCACCTTGTGCCATATAGCGAAGAATGGTAGCATTTGCATAATTACGAGCACCCTTTGAAACCTGCATGATGACAGGTGACTTTGTTTCCACTGCAGCCTGGACAATAGCCTGCATTTGTTCCATTGTGTTGAAGTTGAATGCTGGAATAGCATAACCGCCAGCTACTGCTTTTTTGAACATCTCGCGGGTGTTCACAAGCCCTAAATCTTTGTAGTTTACCATTGTTATAAGTTTATAATTTACAATTTCAGCCTTAAGCTCATTTTAACGGCCACAAAATTACTACAAAATATGTTTTTCTGCAAAATTACGGAAGAAAAATTCCCTATTATTTTTTTGATTTCAATATTTGTCGTATCTTTGCAACCCGAAATAAACCATTACACAAGATTTACCAAATTGTATAAAGTAACAACAAAATAGAATCGATATGAAAAAAGGTATTCATCCAAGCAACTATCGTCCTGTAGTATTCAAGG
>DCGR01000058.1 GCA_002315285.1 Bacteroides sp. UBA1773
CGTCAAATTGAACAACCTATCTTATGGAAAAGAAAAAACTTTGGAAACAGATTCTGCAAACGCTCATCACGGTGCTCACTGCCATCGTAACCACCTTCACCACGACCTCGTGCATTGGATAGTCCCGGATTAGCGTGCGGCCAGCGCTTTGTCGCGCTCTATCTGGACGCGCAACTCATCGAGATTGCGGAAGGTCTGGGTAGGGCGGATGTAACGCAGGAACTCTATGCACATGAAACGGCCATAGAGGTCGCCATCGAAATCGAGTATCAGCGTTTCGACGGTAGGATGGGGCAAGTCATCGTCAGAGGGACGTGTGCCCACGTGGGTGATGCCCCGATACACCTTGCCCGCCACAAACACTCGCACTGCCCACACACCGTATGTGGGCAGTTGCTTGTTGTCGAAGGGTTGCAAGTTGGCCGTAGGCATCCCATGACGGCTTCCATGCCCTTTCCCATGCACCACGATGCCTCCCAACCGCCGTGACACCTTGCTCCGACAGCACACATAAGTGACCAACGCAACGGCATAGACAATGCCGGTGAATGTCCACAAGGCATTGCCGCCCGAGAGGATGTCGGGGATGTAGCACGCGAGGAAGATGACAACCACGATGATGGGCAAGAAGATGCCGATAGGTGCCGTGAACCCACTCTGCGAAGGCCTGGCACGGTGCGAGATGTAGTGCGAGGTGCAAGTAATGGTCATCGACACGATGTTGAGGACGGCTCCCAACTGTATCATCTGGGCCGTCCACTGCGGAAAGAAGCACATCAGCATGGCAATGACAGCCATGACTATGAGGGCGATGCCAGGCACGGCACGGCTGTTTTCGCATGCCACGCCATTAGGCAGATAGCCTTCGAGGGCGATGGCCTGCATGGAGCGGGCGTTCACACGCATGAGGGCGATGATGGTGGTAAGCAGAGCGATGACCCCACAGACAGACACCAAACGCGCCAACCAACCATAGCAGGCAAGTGTGCCATGGGAAATGGAGGCATGGAGCGGGATGTAACGCAACGAGACATCGCTACTGATGACCGAGAAGGGAAGTGTCCCCACGATGGACGCAATGACAGCAATGTAGAGGAGCGCCACAATGCCCAAGCCGATGAAGAGCGATCGCGGAATGTTGCGCTGTGGCTTGCTCACTTCGGATGTCATGAAAGGGATGACCACGCACCCCCCGTATGCCACCAGAGCGATGGGGATGGCGCTGATGAAGCCTGTGGCACCATAGACTCCCGTTGTGAAGAACTGCTGGAAATGGGAGGGTTGGAACTGCCGCCCGAAAAAGGCAAAGACACAGAACATACACAGGGTAAGCAACAGAAACAGCACCAACGTGTTCTGGACTATCTGCGAACGCTTGCCACCCCACAACAGAATGGCCAGAGAGAACAACATGCTGCCCAAGGAGATGTAGAGTTCGGAGCCTTCACCAAACAGTTCGGGAAAACCCGCCCGCAAGTAGGCTCCCACGTAGATGGCCGAGAATCCGATGGCTATGATGTTGGAAATGATGTAACCCCATCCGCTGATGAAACCCCAGAAACGACCAGAGGCACCACCGATGGCACGCTTGGGGAAGATGAAGATACCTCCCGAATGAGGATAACGCACGGCAAGCTCGGCCAGAAGCATACCGTAGGCCATATAGATGAGGGCGGCGACAAGCCAGCTGATCATCGATGAGGCACCGGCAAAGTAGATGGTCATGCCCGAAATGGAAAAAATGGCACTGCCCACACACGCCCCCACTATGGTGGCTATGCAGGAAAGCAATCCCATCTGATGTCTCGATTCTTCACCTTTCATGTCGCTCTGCCGGAAATATGAACCGCAAAGGTAAGCCTATTATTCGAGATTGCATCAAAAAAAACGGGCTTTTTTACCAGTGGCTTGCAATACTTGTGTATCTTTGCCATGAAAAATGTGGCAGGGTGTGTTGGATATAGCCTGCCTTGAAAGAAGATAATAACCAATAATGACCAATGAAAACAAGACACATGGTATGGATGGGAGCGTTGCTCCTGCTTGTGAGTGGATGTGAGCAGCGGAATGACGCTGACAGTGGATATGCGCAATGGACCCAAGAGGTGCCGGGCGTGTGGAAAAGCAGGGTGGGCGTTCCCGACAAGGTGACGCTGACCAGCGAGCTGACCTTCACCCCCAAACTGGATGCCATCGGCGAGATGGGCGAGGCGGATTTCCCGATCGAACAGACAGAGATCCGTTTCGAACAGACAGATGGCAAGACCTACCTCCGCTTCCCACTCGACGAGGGAGAACAAATCTACGGCTTAGGACTGAACTTCAAGACGGTGGAACAGCGCAAACGCATCATGCGCCTGCACGTGGATCATTATGGCGGAAAGGACGATGGACGCACGCACGCTCCAGTGCCTTTCTTCGTGTCGTCGAAGGGATACGGGGTGCTGCTGAACGTGGCCCGATACGTGGATGTGTATTGCGGTACGGGGGTACGCAAGGATTCCAAGCATCCACCCGTGGTGCGCGACCGCACCACCGACCCGAAGTGGTCGGCACAGCCTTACTCCGACAACCTGGAGTTTCTCATACCCGCCGATGGCGTGGAGATGGTGTTGTTTGCCGGAAAGACCATGCTCGATGTGGTGCGCCGTTTCAACCTCTATCATGGTGGAGGCGTGCTGCCCCCGAAGTGGGGACTGGGATTCTGGCACCGTGTGCCTACGCGCTACACCGACCAGCAGGTGAAGGAGGAAGTGCAGGAATTCAAGGAACACCGTTTCCCGCTGAGTGTCGTCGGACTGGAACCTGGATGGCAGAGCCGCGCTTACCCATGCACCTACGAATGGGACAATACCCGCTTTCCACAACCACAACAGCTCATCGACACCCTCGCAGCACAGCACATCCGAGTGAACCTTTGGATGAACCCCGGCATATCGCCCGAGAGTTCGGTATATCCCGACATCGAACCTTTCACTGCCTCACACACCGAATGGTGTGGTGCCATACCCGATTATACGATACGGGAAGCACAAGACATCATGTGCCGACACTGGACAAAACACCAACTCGACCTCGGTGTGAGTGGCTACAAGATGGATGAGAACGATGGCAACGACTCGTGGATCTTCCCCGATGTGGCCACCTTCCCTTCGGGTACGTCGGCCGAGCAGATGCGACAGATCTATGGCTCGCTGATGCAACACATGCTCACCAACCTGTATCGGCAGCGCAACCAGCGCACCTACGGACTGGTGCGGGCAGGCAATGCGGGCACGGTGTCCTATCCGTTTGTGATCTACAACGATTACTACAACCACCGCGACTTCATCACGGCACTGATCAACAGTTCGTACATAGGTGTGCTATGGACCCCAGAAGTGCGCTCGTCGGCAACAGCCGAGGAATGGCTCCGACGGATGCAGACCGTGTGCTTCGCTCCGATTGCCATGCTGAACGCATGGTCGGACGGCACAAAGCCCTGGTCGTTTCCCGAAGTGGAACGACAGGTGAACGATGCCGCCATGCTGCGTATGCAACTGATACCATACCTCTACTCCACCTATGCCGATTACTGCTTCCGAGGCATTCCACCTACACGGGCCATGAACCTTGAAGAAGGCTATGCGACGAACAGCGTGGAGGAGGCTGGCGTACTCGACACCACCAAGAATCCGTATGCGTTGGCCGTGAAACGCGAGTCGAAGGATCAGTTCATGGTAGGTGAGAACCTGCTGGTGGCCCCACTCTTTGCGGGTGAGACCGAACGGAAGGTGGTGCTGCCGCAAGGAAGGTGGTACGACTTCTACACAGGAGAACTGGTGGGTGAGGGTGAAATCATTACGGTAGCACCCGGATTAGACAAGATTCCGGTGTTTGTGAAGGATGGAGGCATCATCCCGATGTTTGCGCCAGCCACAACGATCGACGACACCAAACGTGCGTTGGTGGTTCGCCACTATGGCACGAAAGCATCGACCTACCGACTGTACGACGACGATGGCGAGACCTACAACTACGAACAGGGCGAATACGCTTATGTCACTTTCAAGGTGGAGGTGGATGCCGATGGCACAAGACATGGAAGTGCGGAACAAACCACAGGAACCAGATTGTGGTCGTACAACGGAGCGTATGATTTTCAGTTCATGACAAAATGAGAGCGTAATTGTTCAGGCCAGGAATCATTCTTTTGCTCCGCACGAGATTACCCAAACCCAATGACGAATGCCAAGGAAAATCTGCCTACGGCTAAGTGATGATTAAAAAATAACTTGGCATAAAAATGGGGACAACCTGATACGCCTTTCCCTTATCTTGTTGGC
>DCGR01000080.1 GCA_002315285.1 Bacteroides sp. UBA1773
GCTGAGTAGCAGTTGGTACTGGTTCCTGGTGCGCACCAAGAACCAGTACCAACTGCTACTCAGCGTAGAAGCCCACATGGCTGAGATGAAGGCATATATCGACAGCTTGTAACGCAAGAGCCCCCCGACCTTTCCATCAAGGGTGGGAGGAAGGAGAAATCCATCACGCGCAAATCAGAGGCCCGTAATTCCTTGGTGACAGGCCTCTAATTTTTTTCTACAGGCCTCTCGCACGACAAGTACTGGCCAGTAAATCCCGAATATGTGGAAGGGTGCACAGAACAGAGAGCATCGACGTGTCGGGCCTCTGACAACCGGCCATTACAACAAGGAATCGTCGGGAAGGATGGTCAGCACCTTCTCACCATCGGGCGTATATTCGGGTGCAGAAGAGCCCAGCAAATCGGCCACCAGCCGCGACATTTCCTGCTGCGAGAGCACCTGTCCGTGGACGATGGCAGCCGCACGCGCCAACGAAAGCGCCAACGACCTGTGGAAGCCAGCCTTCACCCTGCCATTCTTCTCGATGGCAGCCGACACGATGTCGTGAACCAACCTCACAGGGTCGAGACCATCGATGCCCGCAGGCACGCCATTGATGGAATAGCTGCCGCCCCCCAAATCGGACAAATCGAAGCCAAGGTAGCGCAAATCATCCTTCACATCGGGCATGACAGCATTTTCGGAAGGAGAAAGTTGCATCACCTCCGGAAACAAGATGCCCTGCGAGGCGGTGCGACGAGAGTCTATCTGTGACAAATACCTGTCGAAAAGCACCCTGACATGTGCCTTGTGCTGGTCGATCAGCATCAGCCCAGACTTGACGGACGTGATGATGAGCCGCCCCTTATACTGAAGAAACTCAGAAGGAGACGTTGGCTCATCAGAAGCGAGAAGCACCGGACCAGGCTCAGGATCGGACTGTGTCTCATGTTGTTGTTCCAGACCGGCATACACACTTTCCCAATCGGAGGCATGAGGTTTGGACGAGGATGAGGAATGGAAAGGATTGTACGAGGGATTATAATCGACCTTGGGCTGTGAGAAACCTCCGCGACGAGCATCGTCGAACACAGGAATCTCGGGCTTTCCCTCCGTGTCGAAGTCGATGGAGGGCACCTCATTGAAACGTCCCAAAGTCTCCTTGATTGCCGCCTCCAGAATCTGCCAGATGGCCTGTTCGTTCTCGAACTTGATTTCGGTCTTTGTAGGATGGATGTTCACATCGATTGTGGCAGGATCGACCGTAAAGGAAATGAAATACGACACCTGCTCACCCTCGGGAACAAGTCGGCTGAACGCCTCCATCACCGCCTTATGGAAATAAGGGTGGCGCATGTAGCGACCATTCACGAAGAAAAACTGGCGCGAGCCCTTCTTGCGCGATGACTCAGGAGTGCCCACGAACCCCGACACATGCGCCAAAGTGGTGTTGACTTCGATGGGGAGCAACTCTTCGTTGAGCTTCTTTCCGAAGACAGCCAGAATGCGCTGTTTCGGGCCAGCAGCAGGAAGGCTCATCAATTCCAGTCCGTTATGCTTGAGGAAGAACGACACGGCAGGATTGACCAACACGATACGCTCGAACTCCGCGAGTATGTTGTTGAGTTCGGTGGTGTTCGACTTCAAGAATTTCCTACGGGCAGGAATATTGTAAAAAAGATTCTTGACACTGAAATTGGATCCTTTGGGACAGGACACCGACTCCTGACTCTCGAGTTGGGAGCCATTGATACGGACACAGGTGCCCAGTTCGTCGGATTCCATGCGAGTGCGCAGTTCGACCTGCGCCACTGCCGCGATGGAAGCCAGCGCCTCGCCCCGAAACCCCATGGTGTGAAGCGAGAACAGATCAGTAGCTTTCCGAATCTTGGAGGTGGCATGACGCTCGAATGCCAACCGGGCATCCATCCCTGACATGCCCTTGCCATCGTCAATCACCTGCACCAAGGTTTTTCCGGCCTCGGTCACCACCACCTCAACCCGGGTAGCGCCCGCATCGATGGAGTTCTCGACCAATTCCTTGACCAAGGAAGCAGGCCGTTGGATGACCTCGCCTGCGGCAATCTGATTAGCCACCGAATCGGGCAGCACCTGAATGACGTCACTCATTGTCGTGGGCAATCAGAAATGGAAACTGCCAGTCATCAAATAATGAAGGATAAGCAGCAAGGCCACAATGATGAAGAGCATCACGCCCAGACCCAAGCGCTGGCCACGCTCCTTGCGACGTTTCAGGTGGGTGGTACCTTCGATGAAGGAACCCCGAATGTTTTCCGGATCGTAAGGCTTCGCGTCCTCCATACCCAATTCACGTCTGGCACGTTCCTCTATCTTATCCAACCGGGCCTTACGCTCGTCAAAGTAAATGTACTGATGATGAAAACCCCGAGGCTTGCGGGGCTTGAACATAGAAGCGATACCCATAGCTACTTTTTCTTTTCAGTGGATGTTCCGAACAAATCCTGATTAGGCAATACCACAGCCCCACGCGTTGACTTTTTCAGTTGTTGGTCGGCATTCTTCGTCTGCCAAATGAACACATCGTCCTTGCTTTTGGGACGGATGGCATCCAGCCAGGCAAAAGTGTCGAGGAAACGCTCCTTGGCAGGCGCATCGAACAGCGGATACATGGTGCCTTCGGCAGCGGGCTTCATGACCATACGTTCCATCTTGCGATTGGCCACATAGACATTCAGCTCGCTGGTGGTCGATACGTTCATGAGCAACACGGTGCTGTCTTTTTCCAAAGGGAAGAACACGACCTTCACCGAGCCGATGGCATCGACCCGATACACTTCCCCTGCACGGAAATACGCATTGATATCCTTGCCCTTGACCTGATTGTAGTTGGCTGAATCGACCTGTTCGACCGACAAAGCCTGGTTGTGGATGTTGGCCCTCTCGATGGTGCTGTCGTTCATAAACACATGAATTTCCTCGCCCAGCAACTGTTGCTGCTGGTTCCAAAGCACAGGGTCGTGATACATACGCAGACAACTGTCCTTTGAGGAAAACACCATGGAATCGCAAACGGCCTGTATGTCCTTTCGGAACACACGCACCTTGTTGTAGGCATGGGTTTCACGATATAGGGAATCGGTCTTGTTGTTGAACGTGTAGAGTTTCAGCGTGTCGGCATGGAGGAACAAGGAGTCGCCTTGCGAATAGTCCACCGCCAATGCCTTGTCGGTGCAGAAGCCATAAGCCAACGAATCGCTATAATAACAATACTCGCCCATCATCATGTTCTTGTTGACCTCATCGGTGAAAACGACATTGCCAAAAGCCTCGCCATAAGCCAATCCCCGATCGTAGAACAAGCTGTCGCCTGTCATCCTACGTCTGTCATTGGTCCAGACTGAACGATTCAGCAACTCGGCCTGCCCCGTGGTGGTGGTGTAATAACCAAGGTCGGAATAAATGTGGTTCTTGCCGTTGTCGATGTTGGAGGGTCCGACAATGTTGGCGATCTTCGTGGCGGTGCTGTAGCGAAGCGTATCGGAAGTCAGGGTGAACTTGGGATTGACCAGTTTCACATCGTAATTGAATACGGCCACCTTCGTTTCAGGGCTATATTCCCCCCAAGAAGAATTCAAGGTGTTTTCCTCATCCATCAATGTGCCTCCCTCGAAGAAATATCCCACATTCGACACACGGTCGTAGTTCAGGCTATCGGTAAGCAACGTAGTGGTTTCGTTCTCCATCTTCACGTTGTATCGGACGCTGGCCAACTGCGTGTTGCCATCATAATACAAATAATCGCCATACAAGAACAACGTGTCGCCCTGCACCATCTTCACGTTATCGAAAGCCTCGAAGGCATTCTTCTTTTCGAAGAAACAGGCGCTATCGCAATACATATAGACACTGTCGTGACGAAACCTGACATTGCCTATCAGCACTTGCGCATCAGGGTCGGGATTATCGGCACTCTTGGTCAGGACATCGGCGTGAAGCAAGAAGACACGGCTTTTGCCCGTGACAGGGGCATTGGCCTTCCGCGGCTGCTGTGCCAACAGGCAAAAGACCAGCAGGCAAAGGGAAGCACACAACAGGAATCGATGTCGCTGCACGGATTTCATTCCTTCGGACTGACTATCATCCACCCTGGATGCTTGAACTCGCACTTATTCCAATTCTCATTGATACGGACATAAGTATGCTTTTGCTTCTCGACAATCCATTTCCTCAGCTTTTCCTCAGAGCGGTGCTGCACGACAATGTTCTTCAGACGCTGGTAATCCTCCGTGATGGTGGCCTTATGTCCATTGATACGGCTCTTCAGCTTGACTATCGCACAGATTTCCTTTCCTTTGCTATTGGTCATGGTGAAAGCCTGCGACACCTCGCCCACATTCATCGGCTCTATGGCCTTGGTCACCTCCAAGGACACACGCGCCAAGTCCTGCATTTCGAAATGCGAAGTGCCTGTAGCCGCATTGACCATCAGCCCATGGTTGTTACGCGTGTCCTTATCCTGTGACATGTAGCTCGCCGCATCATCGAACACCAGCTCACCGCTCCGGACCTGCTTGCCAATGGAATCCAACTTGGCCAGTGCTGTCTGGAGCGCGGAATCATCGACCCGCGGACGCATCAGGATGTGTCGGGTGTTGATACGGTCGCCTCGCTTCTCTATCAGCTGGATGATATGGAAACCAAACTCCGTCTCCACAATCTTTGAAATCTTGGAAGGATCCTGCAGGTTGAAAGCCACATTGGCATACTCGGCAGCCAACTCACCCTTTCCGTTGAAACCAATCTCACCGCCCTTGCGTGCAGAAGCGACGTCCTCGGAATACATACGCGCCAAAGTGGAAAACGCTATTTCTCCCTTGTTGACACGCTCCGTATAGTCGCGTAACGTCTGCTTCACACGGTCGATTTCTTCTTGAGGAATGGTGGGCTCCATGGTGATGATCTGCACCTCCACCTGCGTGGGCACAAAAGGAATGCTGTCGGCTGGAAGGTCCTTGAAATAGCGGCGTACTTCGGCGGGCACGACCTTGATGTCGCCCACCAACTGCTTTTGCATCTTATCTACGATTTGCTTGTTGCGTATCTTCTCGCGCAACATCTCACGAATCTCGGTATATGACTTGTTGAAATACTCCTCCAACTTTTCCTTTGTGCCGATATTCTCGACCAGATAGCTCATCTGGTATTCCAGATACTGCATCACTTCCTGGTCGGTCACCTCCACACTATCCAGCTGGGCTTGGTGAAGGAACAGTTTCTCGATAGCCAACTGCTCTGGTATGACACAATATGGATCGCCATCGATCTTTCGGCCTTCGGACTGAGCATCCGCACGTTCGCTCTCGACATCCGACTTCAAAATGGCTTCATCGCCCACTACCCAGACCACTTCATCAATCACATTGCTTTGCGCCGACAACGAAGGGAAGCCTACACAGGAAAGCAAGCATAGCAGTGCATATAAATATCTATTCATCATGTGCTTATTTTTTCTGAGCAGCAAAGATAAGGAAATATCTGCGTTCTGCGAAAATATTAACGGTTATTATGTTTTTTCTTCAGTTTCTTTCCAAGGACAAACGTCACAGGATAATCGGCCAAGGGCTCGAAATCGCCACATTTATACACCAGCTTGTCAACATACTGATTCCTGCCGATGGGAAACGTGCCGCACTCTATCAATATCGCCAAATCCATCGAATCCACGATAGAATCCCATTGCTCCAACGGTTGTCTTTTCAGCCTTTTCCTGATGTATTTCATTGCTGCCTTCGATTTGCAATGAATCACTGCCCCTTGGAAACGCGGAACAGACTCATCTTCGACCGCCTCTGCCACCTCGACAGGCTTTTCAGGGGCAGGACGCAACAAAGCACACACGGCATCGAACGACACCTCGGCAGGAGCCTCACCGCTCCGCCTGTCAATCCACTTGACTACATGAGTCCCCATTGGAGAAGAAAACTCAGCAGAGGACACACCTTGTGGCAACTGTGCGATGACATCACGAAACTCATCCAACAACATCCGTTCCGGAATCCAAAAAACAGTGTCGCACACAGACATCAGCCGTCCGTCTTGCTGCGACAACAAGCGGCTCTTGCACTCCAACCTGATCCAGGTCTCGCCATCAGCAGGCATCCGATGCCCGAGGACACGTTGGTAATAGCGTTGCTGCGCGTCAACAGAAACTCCCTGGGAGTACGCACACAGCGTACCCACAAGGAGCAGGACCACGAAAACGAACGATTGCCTCATTCCGGACGGCTATAGTTCGGAGCCTCGCTGGTGATGGACACATCGTGCGGATGACTTTCCTTTACGCCAGCATTGGTGATACGAGCGAACTTGGCATTATGAAGTTGCTGGATATCGGCAGCCCCGCAGTAACCCATACCCGAACGCAGACCACCGACCAACTGATAAACAACCTCGTACAGAGAACCCTTATAAGGCACACGCGCCGCAATGCCTTCGGGTACGAGTTTCTTCACATCGGTCGTGCCGCTCTGGAAGTAACGGTCCTTCGAACCATTCTCCATGGCTTCCAAAGAACCCATGCCCCTATACGACTTGAACTTTCGGCCATTGAAGATGATCGTATCGCCAGGAGCCTCTTCCGTGCCAGCAACCAACGAGCCAATCATCACGCTATAAGAACCGGCAGCCAATGCTTTCACCACATCGCCGGAATAACGCAAACCACCATCGGCAATGAGAGGCACCCCAGTGCCTTCCAGTGCTTTTGCCACGTCATAGACAGCCGACAACTGAGGTACTCCCACACCTGCAACAACACGAGTCGTACAGATAGAGCCTGGGCCGATACCCACTTTCACCGCATCAGCTCCTGCTTCGACCAAAGCCTTGGCTGCAGCACCAGTAGCCACATTGCCAACCACGATATCGACATTGGGGAAAGCCTGCTTGGCCTCCTTGAGCTTGTCGATCACGAATTTCGAATGGCCATGGGCGGTATCGATCACAAGTGCATCGACCCCGGCATCGACCAATGCCTGCATTCGCTGCAACGTGTCATGGGTGACACCCACACCTGCGGCTACACGCAAGCGTCCCTTGCTGTCCTTGCAAGCCATAGGCTTATCCTTGGCCTTTGTAATGTCCTTATAGGTTATCAGTCCCACCAACCTGCCATCGGTATCGACCACAGGCAACTTTTCAATCTTATGCAATTGCAATATGTCGGTAGCCGTGTCCATGTCGGTGCCAGGCACTGTAGTCACCAGATTTTCGGAGGTCATCACCTCATCGACAGTTTTGGAGAGGTCGCGCTCGAAACGAAGGTCGCGATTGGTAACGATGCCCACCAGATGCTTATTTCCATCCACCACTGGAATACCTCCGATGTGATATTCGTTCATCAAGTCAAGCGCTTCCCGCACAGTCGAGCCGCGCTGTATGACAATCGGATCATAAATCATGCCGTTCTCTGCACGCTTGACAATGGCCACCTGACGTGCCTGCTCTTCGATTGGCATATTCTTATGTATCACGCCAATACCCCCCTCGCGTGCGATGGCAATAGCCATTTTCGACTCGGTGACAGTGTCCATTGCCGCAGTGACAAAAGGAATCTTCAATTCGATGTTACGTGAGAACTTGGTCGAAAGATTGACCGTTTTGGGAAGCACTTCTGAATAGGCCGGAATAAGCAACACATCATCGTATGTCAACCCATCCATGACAATTTTATCTGCAATAAACGACATAATGAATAATTTTATTGCGCGCAAAGATACATTTTTTTTTGCAGAAAGTCCCACACATTCCACAAAATTTATATTTTTGCAGCAAATATGAACTTACTATCATGAAACAAATCACACTTCTTCTGTTGCTGGCCATCAACCTATATGCCTGTCAAAAACTGGATGATAAGGATAACAGCCCCAATAACATCCCACACACATTGACACTACGAACACGGGCAGGTGATGCGATTAGCTATCCAGTATACCTGTACGTTTTCGATGAGGAAGAACAATGTGTGGGCGCACAAACTATCAGTAGCGCATCACAAAGCATCAGTTTCACACTTCCCAATGGAGTTTACAAACTGTCTGCTTTTGCCGGAGTGGGAAACGACTACCAAATGCCCACAGGCAACACCCCAACAGACAAAATCACACTCAAAACAGGCAACAAAGCAACCACGGCCCTTTCTGTAGGTGTCCAAAACATCAACCTCACATCAGACACCAATGTTGACATGACATTACAGTATGCGACAACGAAAATCGAGGCATGCATCACAAACGTACCAGACGAATATACGACAGTGGCCTTCAAGTTATCGCCCATCTATTCGGCCATCACACTGTGTGGAGATTTTACAGGTGCAGGACAAAGCGTTGAGATTGCCTGCCAAAAAGACAACTCGGGCAATTGGACCTGCGACCCCACCTATATCTTTCCAGGCAGTAATGTGCAAACAACCATTTCCATCATTTTAGGGAAAAGCAACGGGAACAAAACAGATTTCGATTACAACTATCACGGAGCTCCACAAGCCAACCACCCATTCAAAATCAATGCGAACTTCGCGAGCCAGTCGAAAATGGCAATATCCTTATCCATGAGCGACTGGAGCACCACGACCACAGTGGACTTCAACTTTGGAAAGGAACAAACAACATCCAGTACCATCAAGGAATCAGAAATCCCCTCCACAAGAGACATTTGGGAAGAAGGCATCGTGTTTGATATCCAGCGCGACAATAACGCACTCAAGATATTGGTATTGGATTTATTCGAATCTCCACAAGCCATTTTGACAACAGAAGTAGCCTCCTATTTCTCATTTGAGGATGGTTGGAGACTACCCACAAGCAATGAAGCTGAGCTGCTCAATACACGTTTCTCCGGCTATTTAGGAGAAATCAACAAAGCCATTCAGGATGCGGATGACACTTACTATACACTCAAGACAAGCCTCCGCTACCTTTGTACCAAGGAGAACGAAAGCAGTTATTACAGCTATAGTTTCAATGTAGGAGGCACTGTAAGCAAAGCTGGTGAGAAAACCAAATATTTGGGGCGTATGGTGAAGGGATATGACTATACGGTGATAAACTAGGAACCCCAGGGAAAACCCAGGTTATCACAGGAAGCCCTGGGAGAACCCAGTCCACCCCTAAAACGAGAAA
>DCGR01000028.1:0-4990 GCA_002315285.1 Bacteroides sp. UBA1773
AGACGGGATTGGCCGATGGCTTACTATTCAATCAAATATAAAAACGAGATTTCGAGCACAAATGTACAACTTCTTTATGGAATGACCAAATATTTGGCAAACAAATCAATCCAGATGGCTTTAGCTTTCCGCAGGAATTAGTACAACAAGGTATTTTATTCTAAAGTATTCACAAGCCGAGCAGGAAAACACACATAATTATTTTGTTGTCAAATAGATGATTGTCACATTCGCATTGCGGAAAGCTTACATATTCCTTCTCTCATGAGCAAAAGTAGCCATTCTTCCGCAAACCACCAAACATCTTCTTCACAATTTGAGCTCAATCCGATTGTCGGCAACAGGGAGGAGATTGATTTGCCACCTCGCAACTCGCGTCAGCAATCAGCGATAGCACAAAGCCCCCAACAAACCACTGATGGCAACGAGCAAAATGGGGTTCAGCCGATAACGATAATAGGCAAAAAAAGTACCCATGTAAAGCACAAGACTCATCACGAATCGATGGAGGTCGGTGTGGGGATTGCCAAAATTCTCTTCCTGCATCAACACCAACACTGCCGCTGCCAACAAACCTACAACGGCTGGTCGCAAGCCCGAGAAGATGCTTTTCACAATCCAGTGTTCGCGGTGCTTCAGGATAAACACACTGATGCCAGCCATGATGGTGATGGAGGGGGTGACCATGGCCAATGTGGCGCATGCAGAGCCTATGACTCCTACCCAGGGCGCATAGCCTGCATTGACAACAGCCGTATAGCCTACGTAAGTGGCCACGTTGATGCCAATGGGGCCAGGCGTAACCTGACTCACGGCAACCACATCGGTGAACTCAGCCACTGTCATCCATCCATAATGACTCACCACCTCGCCCTGAATGAGCGAAATCATGGCCGCTCCACCACCGAAGCCAAACAACCCGATGATGAAAAAGGTGACTATGAGCTGCACGAACAACACGGATGCATTATGGGATTAAGAGTTTTCACGATGTCTGGTCATGATGCCATAGAGGTAGCCTCCGATACCGGCTCCCAGCACAATGTAGATGGGCGACACCCCCATGAGCCAGATGAGCAAGGCACTCACGATGGGAATCCAGCAGTTGCTCCAATAGAAACGCGTTTTCTTGCTGACGGTAAAGATGGCAACCGTAAGCAATGCCACAGCCGCTGGACGAACACCATAGAAAATGTGCTCGACCAACGGATAGTTGCGAAACTGCTGGAAAAACAAAGCAATGAGCAAGATGATGATGAACGAGGGCAACACCACCCCCGCGGCCATGCATAATGCCCCCTTCAGGCGACAAAGCTTGTAGCCGATGAACACCGCAAAATTGACCGCAAAAATGCCTGGCACACTTTGGGCCAAAGCCAGCAAATCCACGAAATCCTTGCTGTCGATCCATCGTTTCCGTCGAACCACCTCATCCTCTATCATAGGTATCATGACATAGCCACCACCAATGGTGAACAGGCCTATCCGAAAGAAGGTGAGGAAAGCATCGAGACACATCTTATCTGTGTTCTTCAACCC
This sequence comes from Bacteroides sp. UBA1773, assembly GCA_002315285.1. Taxonomy (GTDB): domain Bacteria; phylum Bacteroidota; class Bacteroidia; order Bacteroidales; family Bacteroidaceae; genus DCGR01. Next base: position 1,540 of record DCGR01000028.1, read on the forward strand.
AATTGCGTGCATTTACGAAAGCCTCTATCCAAGGTGTCACCTGATCGGTTTGTGTGCGCTGTCGCGGATAGAATGCGTTTTGCCAAGGCAAGAACGCACGCTCCAAGTGAGGCATCATGGCCACATGCCGACCGTCGGCACTGGCCAATCCAGCAATGCTATAGTCGGAGTTGTTCGGGTTGGCCGGATATTCATCGTAGGAGTACTTCAGCACCACATTGTATTTGTCCTCGGGTTGCGGCAGGCTGAAACGTCCCTCACCGTGGGCTACCCATATTCCAAGCTTGCTACCACTGAGCGAGCCAAACAGCACACTGGTGTTGGTCTGAACGGTGACACCCAGAAACGCCGACTCAAACTTATGAGACTTGTTATGTTGCATAGGAGCCTTGCCCACCTTCAACAGGTCGAGCTCCATCATGAGCTGACAACCGTTGCAAACTCCCAACGAGAGGGTATCTTCACGTGCATAGAACTTGTCAAGTGTCTCTTTGGCTTTCGGATTGAACAGGAATGCACCAGCCCATCCTTTGGCAGAGCCAAGCACATCCGAATTGGAAAAGCCACCACAAAACACGATGAAATTCACATCGTCGAGGGTTTCACGGCCATTCACAAGGTCAGTCATCGTCACATCCTTCACGTCGAAACCTGCCAGATAGAGCATATAAGCCATCTCACGGTCGCCGTTGGTTCCCTTTTCGCGGATGATGGCTGCATGGACGCCCGAAGGTTCGCGCCGGTCGGGATTCAGTCCATACTGCGATAGCTTGCCCTTGAAGTTCTTGGGAAGCACCCACTCCAACGTTTGTTCCTTGTAGTTTTCGAACCGATCGGCTGCGCAGCCATTCTGGCTCTGCTTGGTGTCGAGTTCGTAGGAAGTCTCGTACCACACGTCGCGCAGGTAGTCTATGCCAAGCTGGTGCTGAATGCCATTCTTTTCCACCATGATGTGCCGTTCGACGGTAGGCGTACCCAGACGGGCATAACCCACGCCAACATCCTCAAGCAGCTTCTTCACCTGTGCCTTGTCCTTGTCGGCCACCTGAATCACCACACCCGGATTCTCTGCAAAGAGCACCTTCATGATGTCATCGTCGTGCAAGTGGTCCAAGGTGATGTCCATACCACCCTCCACATTGGCAAAACACATTTCGAGCAGCGTGGTGATGAGACCTCCCGCAGAAATGTCGTGTCCGGCCAATATCAGGCCTTTGTTCACAAGCTCCTGCACTGCCATGAACGCATCGCGGAAATATTCCGGATTCTTGACGGTTGGCACATCATCGCCCACCCTATCGAGGGTCTGTGCAAATGCGCTACCACCCAAGCGGAGATTGTCGAAACTGAAATCGATGTGATAGAACGTACTGGCCTTTACTGGCTGCATCACCGGCGAAACCACTTTCTTCACGTCCGACACTTCGCCACCGGCACTGACTATCACCGTACCCGGACTGACGATTTTCGTGCCATCAGGATATTTTTGTGTCATCGAGAGCGAGTCCTTGCCAGTGGGCACGTTCACTTTCAGCGCGCAGCAGAAGTCGCTCAGAGCCTTGACTGCCTTGTAGAGTCGGGCATCCTCACCTTCTTGTGCACGGCAAGGCCACATCCAGTTGGCCGAGAGCGAAAGGCTCTCCATGCCATCGGCCAGCGGAGCCCACACAATGTTGGTAAGTGCTTCGGCCACCGAAAGCACGGAACCCGCTTCCGGATTTGCCAGCGCAGCCTGAGGAGCGTGTCCGATGGCGGTAGCTATACCCTTCTCGCCACGATAGTCAAGAGCCACCACGCCACAGTCGCTCAATGGCAACTGCAACTCGCCCTGACACTGCTGACGGGCAATCTTACCCGTTACGCTACGGTCCACCTTGTTCGTGAGCCAGTCCTTGCAGGCCACCGCTTCGAGGCCAAGCACCTTCACCAAAGCCTCTTCTATGTGTTTGTCGTCGTATTCCGGATTCGCATAATGACGCTCCACGTTACGGTCGGTCATGTATGTCTTGGGCGATGAGCCAAACATCTGATCCACAGCAAGGTCAAACGGACGAACGCCGTCGGCCTGCTCAAAGGCAAAGCGAGCATCGCCCGTAGTCTCACCCACAGTGTACATGGGGGCACGTTCGCGGTCGGCAATTTTCTGCACGTGTTCCAATGCGCCCTCGTCAATCAGCAATCCCATGCGTTCCTGGCTCTCGTTGGCAATGATTTCCTTGGCCGAAAGCGTCGTATCACCAATGGGAAGCTTGTCCATCCGGATGAGTCCGCCACAATCCTCCACCAATTCGGACAGACAGTTCACATGCCCTGCCGAACCATGGTCGTGGATGCTCACAATCGGGTTTTCCTCCTCTTCCACCAATGCGCGTACCACGTTGTATGCACGCTTCTGCATCTCAGCATTCGCGCGCTGCACTGCATTGAGTTCAATCCCAGACGAGTATCTACCCGTTTCTACCGACGACACAGAGCCGCCACCCAAGCCGATGCGATAGTTGTCACCACCCAGCACCACTATCTTGTTTCCTTTTTTAGGCTCACCTTTCAGGCAGTCGCGCTGAATGCCGTAGCCCACACCACCAGCCAGCATAATCACCTTGTCGTAGGCATAAGTCTCGTTGTTCTCGGCATGTTCGAACGTGAGCACCGAACCGGCAATCAGAGGCTGTCCAAACTTGTTTCCGAAGTCGGAAGCTCCATTAGATGCCTTGATCAGGATCTGTTCGGGCGACTGATACAGCCAGCTGCGCTTGCTGCCACGCGGAGCCGTCATATAAACGGCAGTGCCAGCAATGGGCCACGAGCCCTTGCCACCGCCCATACGGTCGCGTATCTCACCACCCGTTCCCGTAGAGGCTCCATTGAAAGGTTCCACCGTGGTGGGGAAATTATGAGTTTCGGCCTTCAGCGAAATAACGGTTTTGATGTCCTTGATGATGAAATAATCGGATGTACTGTGATCCGCAGGAGCAAACTGCTCCACCACTGGGCCCTCGGCAAAGGCCACATTATCCTTGTAGGCAGAGATAATGCGGTTAGGATTCTCCTTCGTCGTTTTCTTGATCATCTGGAAGAGCGAAGATTCCATTTCCTTGCCATCAATCACAAAAGTACCCCCGAAAATCTTGTGACGGCAATGTTCGGAGTTGATTTGTGCAAAGCCAAACACTTCCGAGTCGGTAAGCTTGCGTCCGAGGTCCTTCTCCACCTTTTTCAGATAGTCCATTTCCTCGCGCGAGAGGGCCAGACCTTCAGTCTCGTTGTAAGCCTCCAGATCATCGATATACTGAATAGGCTTTGGCTCAATGTTTACGGTAAAAATCTGTTGGTCAAGTCCACGATACATACGTTGCAGCATGGGGTCATAGTCGGCATTCTCATTAGCCACGGGGAAGTATTCCTCTATGCGCAGTATGCCTTTCAGACCCATGTTCTGGGTTATCTCAAC
>DCGR01000028.1:5016-22162 GCA_002315285.1 Bacteroides sp. UBA1773
GAGTAATCATTTCACGACGAGGACCGATGAAAAATCCCGTCAGCGAACTTTCGTTAACAACTATAGCTTCACCATATAGCCAAGCCAATTTCTGAATATCCTCAGCGCTCAAAGTGCCTTCTACCTGTGTGGCAATGATGTTGTCGTTGCCGGTCTTGAAGAATAGAATCATTTTCGTGAATTTTATTTTGCCGCGAATTTACGAATTTATTCCGAACCTACAATGAAACCAGTTTTCAGTTTTCAGTTTTTTAGTTGCCAGTTGCCAGCTTTCAGTTGTCAGGTTTCAATTCTCAACTCTAACCTCATCGTCATTGTCAGTAGTCAGTGGTCATGGCCATAGTAATTGCCATTGTCTCATGCGTTTGTGCATAAAACTGAAAAATGCACGAGTGCAATCAAGTCAAAAGTCGCTCCACGGCAATGTAGGTTGTCGCTTTCGCTTTTCATATTCCGTTCGCTTAGCTTGCAGTATCGCTTGCGCGATTTCACCTTTTCTGATGGTCGCTTCGCTCCGCTGCATGCGCCTCAGCGCTTAGGTTTTGGCATCTTGATTTGAGGGCGACGAATGTGTTTGGAATTGTCGAGTTGGTTGAGCGGACGTACCTGCGAAGGCTTCTTCGACTTGTTGCGGAGCTCCTCGGGTGTCACCCGTCGAGGTTCGGCTGACATGGTGTCGGCGATTTCCTCCATCTCGAATGGGATCGCAGATGAGACTGACGGCGACTCGGCAGACACGCTGTCGGCTGTTTCGGCGGCAGGGGAATCGGCTGCCAAAACACTGTCGGGCTGTGCCACATGATAACGCATGAGCTTGAGCTGATGGACGAGGATGAGCGGCGAGGAGGTGTGGTGGAAGGTGGCAGGAAGATAGGCGAACCCTGTAAGGTTCTGCATTTTGCTGGATCCGGTGAGATGGATGCTCAGCGTGTCGGCACCGGCTTCACGAATCTGCTTGGTCTGGCTCCGATAGTTGGCATCCGTGGATTCGGCACGCAGTCCCACTACGAGCAAGAAACTGTCGGGACTGTTGAGGGGTGTGAAGCGTGCAGATAGCACAAAGGAATCGTTGGGATGATAATTGCTGTCAGACTCCAGGCTAAAGGTGAAATTGGTGTTGAGCGGAGCACGGGATAGCAGGTAGTAGTCGTTGAAGCACCAGAGGTTGACGCTGTCGCCCTCGGGACTGAGCCGGACGGACTGATCGCTTCCGCCTACAATACGGCTGAGGTTTTCGTACTCTCCCTCGAAACGCTTGCGCAGGCGGGTGTAGATTTCGGAGAGCTTGAAGGTGTTGCGCGTATACCAAACCATGGACGAATCGAACTGCGCCTCGGTGATGTGATGCTTCTGGAAAATGTATTGCTTGCAGGCTTGCTTGGTGGGATTGTCGAACGACTGTTGCGCCGCCAAGCCGAGCAAACGCTGGTAATCATAGAGCACTGCCTCCATGTCGGCACTGCCGAGCACCTCCTCCGACGAGTCGCGACCAACGCATCCGACAACACAGCCACACACCACCACTATCAGCACAAGCCACAAACCGCCTCGCATGTCATTTCCGTTTTTTCAGTTGCTGTTCCAATGTCTGCACGCTCTTGCTGAAACTTTTGCTATAGAAAAGGAGCAAGGCTATGATGCCACAACTGATGGAGGCATCGGCAAAATTGAAGATGGGGCTGAAGAACACAAAATGCTGTCCGCCAACAATGGGCATCCACAGAGGCCAATGGGTGTCGATGATGGGGAAATAGAACATATCGACCACCAAGCCATAGAACCACTTGCCGTAGCCCGCACCCATAGGCACCAACCCAGCCAACTGTGTCGGGGTGCTCTGGGTGAAGATCTGGCCATAGAACACACAATCGACAATGTTGCCTAAGGCTCCTGCCACGATGAGCGAGACGCACACGAGGAGACCCGTCTTACAGCCGAAACGTATGAGCTTGGTGATGTACCAGATGATGATGCACACCACGGCAATGCGGAAACTGGTGAGGAAGAGTTTCTCGATGATCTCCATGCCAAAGGCCATGCCATTGTTCTCGGTGAAGAGTATCTGGAACCAGTCGGTGACATGGATACTCTGGTAGAGGTACATGTGGGTCTTGACCCAAACCTTGATGACCTGATCGACAATCAAGACAAGGCAGACAATCAGCACGGACAACTGCCCTTTGGATAAGAACTTGTTCATCGGAACCTGCGGCTACTTTGACTGGTTCTTCTTTGCCTCGATGCACATGGTGGCATGGGGAACAGCCTTGAGGCGCTCCTTGGGGATGAGTTTGCCTGTGATGCAGCAAATGCCGTAGGTCTTGTTCTCGACGCGTACCAATGCGGCCTGAAGGCTTTGCACAAGCTTGAGCTGCCGATTGGCAAACTGCATGGTGAGCTCGCGGTTGAAGGTGTCGGCACCCTCTTCTGTGAGTTTGTAGGTAGGCGACGTGTCATCCACATCATTGCCATCCTTGTTCATCAGTATGTTCATATAACGCTCATACTCTTGCTTGGCTTCGCTGAGCTTGCGGGTGACGATTTCACGGAATTCGTCCAATTCCTCATCGGAATAGCGTACTTTGTTGTCGGACATAATGCGTAGGGCTAATTGGTTAAATGATAATGGTTGGTTTCATACTCTCTGAATGTCGGCTGTGAGCGTGAACTCATCGAACTCGAGGAGTGTCCCACTGACTTGGGGAGCAATCACGAGGGAGTTTGCCAAGACCTGGTTGCAGATGTAGGCGTTGTACTTGGTGATGGCTCCATCGGACTTGTCGTTGCTCGAAATCGTGATGTTTATCTTGTCAGTAATCTCAAAGCCATTGCTCTTGCGGATGTTCTGGATCTTGCTCACCAACTCGCGTGCGATGCCTTCCTCGCGCAGCTCGTTGCTGATGAGGATGTCGAGGGCTACGGTGATGGTGCCATCGTTGGCAACAACCCATCCGGGAATGTCCTCGCTGAAAATCTGCACCTCGCTGCTCTCGATGACGGCTGGTGTGCCACCAAGGTCGAGGGTGAACGAACCTTCGTTCTCGAGGGTGGCAATCTGCTCCTGGGTCATGGCGGCCACGGCTGCTGCCACTTGCTTCATGAGCGGACCGAACTTCTTGCCAAGTATCTTGAAGTTGCATTTCACTTTCTTGACAAGCAGACTGGAGGTTCCTTCCACAAAGTCGATTTCCTTGACGTTGACTTCGTTCATGATGAGCGGCTTCACAGCTTCAAGAGCTTCCCTATGGACAGCATCGACGGGAATGATCAGCCTCTGCAGAGGTTGCTTCACCATGATGTTGACCTTCTTGCGCAATGCCAAGCCCATCGACGAGATTTTCTGTGCCCGCTCCATGCGATGCTCGAGTGCCTTGTCGATGACGCTCTCGTCGGCGACAGGGAATTTGGCCAGATGCACCGACATGACATTGTCGCGGCCAGTGGCTTGGATGAGGTTGAGATACAGCTGATCGGCAAAGAAGGGTGCCACAGGAGCCATGAGCTTGGCTATGGTTTCGAGGCACACATAAAGGGTTTGGTAAGCGGCAAGCTTGTCGGGCGTGTAGCCAGTGCCCCAGAAGCGTTTGCGGCAGAGGCGGACGTACCAATTGCTGAGGTTGTCGTTCACGAAGTCCTGGATGTAACGTCCGGCACGGGTGGGCTCATAGTCGGCAAAGCTTGCATCGACTTTCTTTATCAGCGTGTTGAGCTCCGACAGTATCCAACGGTCTATTTCGGGACGATCCTTCACGGGAATGTCGGCTTCCTGATAGTTGAAGCCGTCGAGGTTGGCGTAGGGTGCGAAGAACTTATAGGTGTTGTGGAGGGTGCTGAAGAACTTGCGGGAAACTTCCACCACTCCATCGACATCGAACTTCAGGTTATCCCACGGCGAGGCGTTGGTAATCATGTACCAGCGCAAGGGGTCGGAGCCGTATTGCTCGATGACATCGAACGGATTGACGGCATTGCCCAGGCGTTTCGACATCTTCATGCCGTTCTTGTCGAGCACAAGGCCGTTTGAAATCACGTTCTTGTAGGCCACACTGCCCTTCACCATGGAGCTGATGGCATGGAGGGTGAAGAACCAGCCACGTGTCTGGTCAACTCCTTCGGCAATGAAATCGGCGGGATAAACCAGATTGTCATCGACCAGTTGCTTATTTTCGAAAGGATAGTGCATCTGTGCAAAAGGCATGGCTCCGGAATCGAACCAGACATCGATGAGGTCGGTTTCGCGTTTCATGGGCTTGCCCGATGGAGAACAAAGGATGATGTCATCGACGTAAGGACGATGGAGATCTATCTTGTCGTAGTTCTCTTTCGTATATTCACCGGGCACGAAGCCGGCAGCCTTATAGGGATTTTCCTTCATGAATCCGGCTTTTACGGATTTCTCTATCTCGCCATAGAGCACTTCCACACTGCCAATGCAGAGTTCCTCGCCGCTGTCGTTGCGCCAGATGGGCAGAGGAGTGCCCCAATAGCGACTGCGCGACAGGTTCCAGTCATTGAGGTTCTCCAGCCACTTGCCAAATCGTCCGGTACCGATGTTTTCAGGTTTCCAGTTGATGGTTTGGTTGAGTTTCATCATCTCGTGCTTGCGGGCGGTGCTGCGAATGAACCAAGAATCGAGCGGATAGTAAAGGATGGGCTTGTCGGTGCGCCAGCAGTGAGGATAGTTGTGGACGTGCTTCTCGATGCGGAATGCCTTTCCACTTTGCTTCATGTCCATACATAGGGCGATGTTCAGGTCCTCTGATTTCTGTGCTGCGACTTCGTCGTACTTTCCACCCTGATTGAATTTTGGGTCGTAGGCATTCTTCACATAGCGCCCCTCATACTGCCGATAGAGCCCGGCATTGAGGTATTTCTTCACGAACTTCTGGTCCATGTCGGCAATGAGGTAATACTTGCCGGTCGGATCGACAATAGGACGCTTCTCGCCTTTCTTATTGACGATGGTAATGGTGGGCACACCCGCTGCCCTTGCCACGAACAAGTCGTCGGCACCAAAGCTGGCGGCAATGTGTACGATGCCGGTACCATCGTCGGTGGTGACATAATCGCCCGTGATGATACGGAAAGCTCCCTTTCCAGGATTGATCCAAGGAAAGAGTTGCTCGTACTCCCACCCTATCAGGTCATAGCCCCGATACTCTCCGACGATGGCACATTCGTCCTTCTTGAAGTAAGAGGAAAGCCGTTCCTGAGCCATGATGACGGTGAGGGGCTGCCCGGTGTAGTTGTTCTTGCACTGTACGGCCACATACCTGATGTTGGGTCCGACACAAAGGGCACTGTTGGCAGGAAGTGTCCATGGGGTAGTTGTCCATGCGGCAAAGCAGACATCGCCATGCTGGGTGAGTTCGGGCAGAGGGCTCTTGACGCGGAAAAGGGCTGTCACCGTGGTGTCCTTCACATCGCGGTAGCATCCGGGCTGGTTGAGCTCATGGCTCGAAAGGCCGGTGCCTGCAGCCGGGCTGTAGGGCTGTATGGTGTAACCCTTGTAGAGCAGATCCTGGTCGTAGAGGTTCTTGAGCAACCACCACAACGTTTCGATGTAGCGATTGTCGTAGGTGATGTAGGGATTGTCGAGATCCACCCAATAGCCCATCCTATGGGTGAGGTCGGTCCACTCCTTGGTGTATTTCATCACCTCCTCGCGGCAGTGACGGTTGTATTCCTCCACCGAAATGGTCTTGCCGATATTTTCCTTTGTGATGCCCAATGTCTTCTCGACACTCAGTTCGACAGGCAGTCCGTGGGTGTCCCATCCTGCCTTTCGTTTCACCTGATAACCTTTCATGGTCTTATATCGGCAGAATGAATCCTTGATGGTGCGGGCCATGACATGGTGTATGCCTGGCATACCATTGGCCGAGGGGGGACCTTCGTAGAACACAAAGGAAGGACATCCCTCACGCTCTGTCATGCTCTTATGGAACAGGTCTTTCTCGTCCCACTGTTTCAATACTTCTTCATTGACTTTCGACAAGTTCAGTTGTGAAGCTTCGGCAAATTGTTTGCTCATGATTGCATATTGTTTTTTCCTTTTTTTCTCTTATAGTCGGCAAAGATACTGCAAGTTGCAAGAAATAGCAAATTTATTTCCTTTTTTCGTCCCTGCTCTTTGGCGTTTCCTATTCCACGGCTTTCATCGACAACGACAACCTGTTGCGTTGCAAGTCAATTCCAATGACTTTCACCAAGACTTGCTGGTGTAGGTTGACAACTTCCGTAGGTTCCTTGACAAATCGGTTGGACAGTTCGGAAATGTGGACCAATCCTTTCGTATGGACACCCACATCCACAAAGCAACCAAAGTTGGTGATGTTGGACACGATGCCGGGCAACACCATGCCGACACGTACGTCGGTGAGTTCCTTGACCTCGTGTGAAAACTCAAACACACTGAGCTGCTGGCGGGGGTCGCGACTTGGCTTTTCGAGTTCGTGCATGATGTCGGTAAGGGTGGGCATGCCTATGGTGGGTGTGACGTAGCGTTGCAAGTCGATGCCTTGCCGTTTCTGCTTATCGGTGATCAGCTCGGTGAGCGTACAATGCTGGTCGTGAGCCATTTTCTCGACAATAGGATAGCTCTCTGGGTGGACGGCAGAATTGTCGAGTGGTTGGTCGCCGCCCTCAATGCGGAGGAAACCGGCACACTGCTCGAACGCTTTCGGGCCCAGCTTGGGCACCTTGAGCAATTCCTTCCGGTTGCGGAAGGCTCCGTGCTCGGCACGATAATCTACAATGTTTTGCGCCGTGACGGCTCCCAGACCGGAAATGTACATGAGCAAGTGCTTGCTGGCAGTGTTGAGGTTGACCCCGACCTTGTTGACACACGACACTACGGTCTGGTCAAGTGATTTCTTCAGCTCCGCTTGGTTCACATCTTTCTGATATTGTCCGACCCCTATGCTGTTGGGGTCGATCTTCACCAGCTCGGCCAGCGGGTCCATCAGCCGACGACCTATCGAGACAGCCCCACGCACAGTGACATCCTCGTCAGGAAACTCCTCGCGGGCCACCTTCGAGGCGGAATAGATAGACGCGCCATCTTCGCTCACCACAAACACGTGGATGGAAGCGGGCAACTGCAAGGAACGTACGAACTGCTCGGTTTCGCGACTGGCAGTGCCATTGCCAATGGAAATAGCCTCAATGGCGTATTGACGTGTCAGATTGCAAAGGCGTTCGGCAGCGGCCATGCCACCTGCCGTGGTGGGCCAGACCACCTCATGGTGAAGCAGATTGCCTTCGGCATCGAGACAAACGACCTTGCATCCGGTGCGGAATCCCGGATCGATGGCAAGTACACGTTTCTGTCCGAGTGGAGCTGCCATAAGCAGCTGTTCCAGGTTCTTGACGAATATCCTGATGGCCTCTTCGTCGGCACAATCCTTGGAGGAGGCGGCAAACTCGTTCTCGATGGAGGGTTTCAGCAGCCGTTTGAAGGCATCCTTCACCGCTGCCGCGACCCATTGGCCCGACTCGCTGTCGTTGCGCACGAACTGCTTCATGAGGCGTTCCTCGCATCGTTCGTCATCGCCACTGATGCTGACACGCAAGATGCCCGCAGCCTCACCCCTGCGCATGGCAAGGAGCCTATGCGAGGCGCAGCGCGAGAGCTTTTCAGAGAAATCGAAATAATCGAGGTATTTCCGCCCCTCTTCTTCCTTGCCTTTCACCACCTTCGAGGTGATGACTGCATCGAGGCTGAAATTATGACGCACCTTGTTGCGTGCATTCTCGTCCTCGCTGATGCGTTCGGCTATGATGTCGAGTGCTCCCTTGATGGCCTCATCTGCATCGGCCACCCCTTTTTCCTCATTGACGAAAGCAGTGGCACGCTGGCCGACATCATCGTATGACTGTCGTTGCAGGAAATTGGCCAATGGCTCAAGTCCTTTCTCGCGTGCCATTTCGGCACGTGTGCGCCGCTTGGGCTTGAACGGTGCGTAAATGTCCTCGAGCTCAATGGAATTCCATGAGGATTCGATGCGCTGGCGGAGCTGTTCGGTAAGTTTCCCCTGTTCGTCGATCGTGGACAGAATGGTTTCCTTACGTTTCTCCATTTCCGTAAGCCTTGTGGCCTTATCGCTGATTGCGGCAATCTGCACCTCGTCGAGCGAGCCTGTCATCTCCTTGCGGTAACGGCTGATGAAAGGAATGGTGCAGCCTTCGCCAAGAAGCCGCAGAGTTGCCGCCACCTGCGTCTGGCTTATGTTGAATTCCGTTGCAATGAGCCTTGAAAAAATATCGTTCATCTGTGCGCCCTGTTAAATTGAGCCGCAAAAATAGCATAAAAGTATGAATTGTTTTGTAGATTTACGATTAAAAAAACTACATTTGCGACATAAAACATGGTGGATATGCACATTATCATATTTGACGACATGGAGCAGGCGACCGAGGAAGAGGTGAGGCGCATGCTCCCTTTGGTATCGGAACAACGCAGGATGCAGGCCCTGGAATTCAGATTCACCTTCGGACAGTTCGCTTGCCTCAAATCGTACCTGATGCTGGCCGAAGCATTGCCGGCAGCGTGGCAGCCTCTGCGGTTTGTCGTGGGTCCATACGGGAAGCCCTCACTGGCCGACCACCCTGAGGTGCATTTCAACCTGAGCCATTGCCAGCAGGGCATTGCCGTAATCACACACAACCAGCCTGTCGGCATCGACATCGAGCGTTTCCATAAGGCCGAGGATGCCTTGGTAGGACGAACCATGAACGAACAAGAGCAACAGCTTATCAGACAAAGCGGACATTCGGAAGAAACCTTCACCGCGTTGTGGACCAAAAAGGAAGCCGTGCTCAAGCTGAAAGGCACAGGAATCATCGATGACCTGCATCCGGTGCTGACCGATGAAAGGGTGCAGGTTCAGACATTCGTTGACCGTGAAAAGAAATATGCGTATTCCATAGCCATGTATTAATGCCATTCCGTAAAGATCCATGAAAACATTTCTTGCTTTTGCATTGTGTGTGCTGACACTCGCCTCGTGCGGACCGCAACCCAATGAGCGGGCTGCAATCAACCATTACGTGTCGTTTCTCTACGACAACATGTCGCTTCCTGACAGCGTGAACCACAGCAGGGCCTATTGGGAGGAGAATGTGCGCACCGCACTGAACGTAAGGGAACGCATGCAATGGGACATACCCGAACGTGAATTCCTACACTTCGTGCTGCCTGTAAGGGTGAACAACGAATATCTGGATGATTTCCGTACGCTCTATGCCGACACGTTGTGCCGTCGCGTGAAAGGGATGTCCATCGAAGATGCCGCTCTTGAGATAAACCATTGGTGCCACGAACAAGCCACCTACCGCCCCTCCGATGCACGGACATTCGGTCCGCTATCGACCATGCGCACAGGCTTGGGACGTTGTGGCGAAGAATCCGTACTGGCGGTGGCAGCCCTGCGGGCAGCAGGCATTCCGGCCCGACAGGTCTATACTCCCCGTTGGGCACATACCGATGACAACCATGCTTGGGTGGAGGCATATGTGAATGGCAAATGGCATTTCATGGGGGCCTGTGAGCCTGAACCCATTCTCAACATGGGATGGTTCAATGCACCGGCGTCGAGGGCGATGTTGCTCCACACGAAAGCATTCGGGCAATACGATGGGCCAGAGGACACGATTTCGCGGACATCCGCTTACACCGAAATCAACGTCACCGACAGCTATCTTCCCGTTCGGCGCACTGAAGTGCAAGTAACCGACGAGAAGGGTGATGCAGTGGCAGGCGCTCGCGTGTCATTCCAGATCTACAATTATGCGGAACTGTTTACGGTGGCCACTTACACAAGCAATGCCGAAGGAAAGGTTTCCATGCTCACAGGGTGTGGCGACATCATGGTCTGGGCCGTAAAAGGCAAACGGTTCGGACTGGGAAAGGCTTCGGATGGACACAACGTGGTGCAGCTGTCGCATGAGCTGGGTGAATGTTTTGCCGCCGATTTCGACATTGTGCCTCCTGTTGAGCGTGCCATCCCTGCGAGCCCTACCCCCGAACAGGTGGCAGCGAACAAACAGCGACTGGCATACGAAGACAGTGTGCGACAACATCGTGTGAAAGGGAACGGGGCCACGTTGCAGGCGTTCCGCAAGCGACACGCTCCCGATTCCGCAAAGGTAGAGGCTTTGCTTGGCTCGCTTTCGGCCAAGGACGCCGACGATGTGTCGATGGACGTACTGGAGGATGCCCTGGCACATGTGGGCAACGAGTTCCATCCGCTTGTTGATGCCCCTCGTGTGGAACACGAGCAGTTGCTGCCTTATTTTGCAGAAATAGGTCAGGGCTTGTCGTTCGCTTCGGCCAAAGAGGTGAGAGACTGGGTGTGGGAGAACATTGAAGTGGATGATGTACGCAATCCACAAGGGCTGCGTATTCCACCACTGATGGTGTGGCGCAGCAAGAAGGCCGACACGAAGTCGCGCGACATTTTCCTTGTGGCCCTGTGCCGTGCCAAGGGCTTCCCTGCCCGATTGGATGACGTGACGGGGACAACCGTGCAGGAAGCCGACCGTGAGGAGAAGGCACTGATGGAAGTGAATGCCTCACCCACCGCATTCATGAAGGATCCGGAATATTACCGGCATTTCACGCTGTCGGAAATCTGCGATGGGAAACCATGCCTGCTTTCGTTCAGCGAAGACGAAAGCCTGCCAGCAAGCAAGCTGTTTCCGCTACGCCTCGAAGGCGGCTACTACATGCTTGCCAGCGGCAACCGCATGGCCGATGGCAGCGTGCTGGCTCATGTGGAATTTTTCAATGTGCCCCACAATGGCTCCGTGCGCCCGCCACTGATTGTACGGTCGGCCGACACGAAGTTGGCCGTAATCGGCTCTCTCTATGCGGAGCCATACATACCGGTGACAGGAAGAGGATACTTTGCGATGGTGGTTCTTGGCGACACGGATGAGCCTTCCACCCATGCCCGCCGCCAGCTGGAATCCATTTCCGACGACTTGAATGCCTGGGGGCGGAAGATCCTGCTGTGGGGCAACCAGTGTCCGGCAGGGTTGCAGCAAATGGTGGTGCAGGCTCCTGACAACGACATCATGAAGACACTGGCCACCTCGGTGGGATGCGAACGCTTTTCGTTGCCAATCGTCGTGGTCACCGACAGTTTCGGACGGGTAGTGTATTTTTCACAAGGCTACAACACATCGTTAGGCGAAGACCTGAAGCGGGTGATTCACCAGCTCTGACATCTGGGAAACGGCTGAACTGTGGAATTCACGGGCATGGGTCATAGCCGCTATCTCCATGATGTTGTGGGCGCGTATGCCACATCCCGGCATGATGATGATGCGGTCGGCAGCCTGCCCCACAAGTCGGGCCAACCGGAACCTTCCCTGATAGGCATCCGGCTCGTGTCCAGAAGTAAGCAAACGGTCGCACCCCAACGAAATGATGTCTTCAAGCGCCTGTTGCGGGTCGCGACATTCGTCGAAAGCCCGATGGAAAGTGACGGAGAGTGGCCGGGCAGCCGCCATGAACCTTTCCATCACCGACTTGTCGATATGCCCATCCTTGGTCAATGCCCCCACCACGACACCATTCACGCCTAACGACCGGCAGGTGTGGATGTCGCTTGTCATCTGTAGCACTTCCTGCTCGGAATAGACGAAATTTCCCTCACGACAACGCACCAACACATTCAGTTTGGCCCCGCGGCACTTTCGCATCACTTCCCGGATGATGGTTTCCGATGGG
Organism: Bacteroides sp. UBA1773; assembly: GCA_002315285.1. Taxonomy (GTDB): domain Bacteria; phylum Bacteroidota; class Bacteroidia; order Bacteroidales; family Bacteroidaceae; genus DCGR01. Next base: position 16,754 of record DCGR01000028.1, read on the forward strand.
GTCACGCCACCCACGTCAAGCCGCTCGCAAAGCTCAATGCGTTGGGCTCCATGCAATTCGGCCTCACAGGCATCGGCAACCGACGTGCAACATGCTTCCAGGAACAACCTCATTGCTTGGAGCCTTGCAGCTCGGCAATCTTGTTCTTCAGCTTCCCTATCTTCTTGTTTTGCTGCTCGATTTCCTGTCCCTGGTTCCGGATGGTGGTGAGCAGGGCGTTCAGCTCCTCATTGTCCATGTCGATGGGGTAAAGCGCGTTCACCCGATGGATGAAATCGCCAATGATGTTCATGTAGTTGGTGAAGGCATCGAAAGGACTGTCGTAAATGCCTCTGTTGAAACCGACATAGGCAGGTTTGGTGGTCATGAAACGGAAATTGTTCGATGCCTGTAGATAATCCCAGTCTTGCTTGACGCGCTTGTCGGTACATAGTCGCACACGTTCGCCCACACTGTAGAGCTTGTTGAAGGCCTCACGCTGCATCGAGTTGCCCAGCCAGCATGAGGTGTCGCGCTCCTCATCGACCCATGAAATCGGGAACGGGGCATCCAACACATCGACCGGACGCATTTTCTCACAGATCTCCGATGGAGTGCTGAAGGTGATTTCCTTCTCTTTGGCACAGGCAGGCAACGCTTTCAGGAACTCCAGGATGTTCGACGAGAGAGGCTGGAACATACCCAACGCCACCAATTCCATGAAGATGTTGATGACCTGTTCGTCCTTGGGCGTATCGGCAATCCAACCGATGTACCTGTCGGCAAACAAGGGATATTCGCTCCATTCGCGATTGGAAAAGCGTAGTGAGATGTCGTCGGACAACTTATAGTCGCGCAGCAGGAGCTTCAGCTTCGGGTTCGTGGCACAACTGTACAGATAGTGCGGACTTCGCCACCCCAAGGCATGCTTGGCCCCTTCGGTAAGCATTCCTTTGAAACCCATGGAAGCTACCTGAGCGCCGATTTCGTCGGAATAGATGAGCGAAGAATTGCGGAACACCTGTGGCTCAGTGCCAAACACTTGCGATATTTTCTTTTTCATGCGAAGCACATCGTCGCGGAAGCATTCTTCGTCGGCAAGCGACGAAAGACTATGCGAGTAGGGCTCACAGAGAAATTCCACACAATGTGTCTCATTGAGTTCCTGCAGCTTGCCGATTACCGCAGGCGCATGAATCTCCAGTTGCTCGAATCCCACCCCCGAAATGGAAATCGCCACCTTGAAATACTGGCCATAGGTTTTCGCCATGTCGATGAGTGTGTTGATGGCAGGCAGGTAGCTTTTTTCGGCTATTTCCGTGATACTACGTTCGTTCTCGAAATCATCATAGTAATAGTGGTCACGACCTATATCGAAGAAGCGATAACGTTTCAGATGGATGATCTGATGTATTTCAAAGTAAAGGCATATCGTTTTCATATCTGTTTGTTTTTTTGTGGTTTCCAATATTGCTTGTCACTGTGCTGCATGAGAGTCCCGACAGGTCAGCCCATCAGTCGCTGGTAATGCGACAGTATGCGTTCGCCCACTTTCTCCCATGTGATGCCATCCACTTCGTCCTTACCCTCATCACGCAGGTAATTGTAGAGAGCCGGATAGCGGCAAATGGCGTAGATGGCATCGGCCATGGCGTGAATGTCCCAATAGTCTGTCTTGATGCATTTGCTCAGGATCTCAGCACATCCCGATTGTTTGGAAATGATGCTTGGCACTCCACATTGCATGGCTTCGAGAGGCGAGATGCCGAAGGGCTCGCTGACAGAAGGCATGATATACACATCGCTCGATTTCAAGCACTCATACACGTCGTTGCCACGCATGAAGCCAGGGAAGTGGAAACGGTCGGCAATGCCACGCTTGGCTGCCAGGCGTATCATGTCCTCGAGCATGTCGCCCGACCCCGCCATGCAGAAACGGATGTTGTGTGTGCGCTGCAGCACCAAAGCCGCTGCTTCCACAAAATATTCCGGCCCCTTCTGCATGGTGATGCGTCCCAGGAAGGTGACAACCTTCTCGCCAGGCTTCCGTTTGGGCTGTATGGCCCGGATCTCATCCGACAAAGGAGATACGGCATTGTGCATAGTGACACATTTTCCCGGATCCTGATGGTATTGGTTGATGACTGTCTGCCGCGTGAGTTCGCTCACACACATGATACAGTCGGCATAGTCCATGCCGTTTTTCTCGATGGAATAAACCTGCGGATTGACCTTGCCACGGCTGCGGTCAAAGTCGGTGGCATGTACATGCACGACCAAAGGTTTGCCACTTACCTGTTTGGCATGGATCCCAGCCGGATAAGTGAGCCAGTCGTGTGCATGGATGATGTCGTATTGCTGCTGCCGCGCCACCACCCCAGCCACTATGCTGTAGTTGTTGATTTCCTCCAACAGGTTTTCAGGATATCGCCCGGAGAACTCTACACATCCAAGGTCATTCACCCACATGTATCTGAAATCCGCGTAGATATGGCTGCGCATGTCGAAATACAGTTGTGGGTCCATGGTCTTGCCTATGCGATGGTTCACATAGTCATGGCTTGTGTCGCGCCACACCACTGGCACATCATTCATGCCGATGATGTTCATGAAGCTCCTGTCCTCATCGCCCTGTGGTCGGGGCAGACAGAAAGCAATCTCCACATTGTGCTGCGCCGACAGCCCTTTGGTCATGCCATAGCTGGCCGTGCCGAGTCCTCCTAGGATATGAGGAGGAAATTCCCAGCCAAACATCAATACTTTCATTGCCGTTTCCTCCGATAGCTATTCGTTCGTAAACTGATTGAGTATGTAGGTGGTACGCAATATTTCGGCCACGTTCATGGCAAACGAAACCGCTCCGCGTCCGGTAAATGGCGGATTGCCATCAAAAAGCTCTGGCATGGAGCCGATGCAACTTTGTGTCATCTCGTCCTCATAGCCTATGAGCTGGCGTTCCACAAAGCCCACCCCGCCCATCTTGTACAGTTTGAGATAGGCCTCAAAGTAAAAGCCTGCCAACCATGGCCAAGCCGTTCCCTGATGATAGGCGTGGTCGCGTTGCAAGGGCGACCCGGCATAGATGGGATTGTAGCCACTGCTCTTCGGGCTCAACGAGCGCAATCCCTTGGGGGTGAGCAATTCCCTCGTCACGATCTGCACGATGTCCTTCATCTGCATGACGCCTAACGGCGAATAGTCGAAGGCACAGGCAAAAATCATGTTGGGACGCACGCTCCAATCCTTGGCCATGCTCTCGTCCACATAATCGAACAGGTAACCATGTTCGTTCATGAAGGTGCCTACAAACGATTGCTTCGCCCTTTGGGCTATCTGAAGGAGTTGTTCCGCAAATGCCGTATCGCCGGACAACAAACTTGCCGTAAAGCAAAGCGCATTATACCAAAGCGCATTGATCTCCACCACATATCCGGAACGTGGCACCACCGGCCGTCCGTTGACGGAAGAGTTCATCCAGGTCACGGCCCGTTCTTTCCCGTTTGTGAAAAGCAATCCGTTGTCGTGGAAAAACAAGTTGGGATGTTGGTTCCGGCAAATGAAATGCATGATTGCCGACAGCAGGTCGCCATATCGCTCCTTGCATTGTGCCGTGCCCACCATGTTGGCATATTGCTGCAAACACCACACGCACCATAGCAACACATCGGGATGCTGCATCTCGGAAATGCCCAATCCCGACGGGTTGTCGTTGATGAACAACATTGCCGCTTTCCGGGCTGTGGCCATCACCGCTTCGAACCTATCTTGCTCCCCAGTGGCGAGTGTCAGTCCGGGCAGGGCTATGAACAGGTCGCGCGCACGGCATCTGAACCAAGGATAACCCGCCAGGATGTAATGCTCGCCTCCCTGCCTGTTGAGAAACTGGTGGGCGGAGCACACCAGGCAATTATGGAAGCTGTTGCGTGGGATACGTGCGTCTATCTCTTGTCCAAACACGTTTTCCAGCTTTTGTGTCTCCGTTTCGGTAATGCCTCCTGAGAATATGACCGTTTCTCCCCGTTGCATCTCCGTCTCGAAATACCCCGGCACATAAAGGTCCTCCGTGAAGTCGTAGCCACGCTCCCGTTCCTTCACATATTCCAGATTCCTGTACCAGTCAGGTCGGAACACGAAATCGTTCGCCTTGCTCAACTGCATGTAAAGATGCGGATAACCCGCATACATACACGTCTCGATGCCATTTTCCACATTCCTGTATTCACGGCTTGCCTGTGGGTTTTCGTGGGTGAACTTATGGACGCTTCGGAAAGCGAGGAATGGCTGCAGACGCAGCCTGATGGGGGCTTGTGCCTCCACAAGCGTATAACGGATGAGTATCCGGTTCTCGTAGTGAACGAACAATTTCTCCTTCTTCAGTATCACGCCCCCCACGCGATAGAGCGTGGTAGGCACCTTTTCCCAGCTGTAGTCACGGATGTACTTATGTCCTTTGGGGTCATAATTGCCGCCCTGATAACGATGCAGGCCCAGATTGAACGATGCGCCATGCTGTATCACCGTCTCGTCGAGCAACGACAGCAGCACATGGTTCTCGTCATCGATTTCCGGCACAGGCATCACAAGCAGTCCATGATACTTGCGAGTGTTGCAATTCACAATGGTCGTGCAGTGGTAAGCCCCCGAACTGTTGGTCCGCAGAATCTCTTTCTGTAGCGATTCCTCCAGATTGGTCATCAGAGTCTTGTCGAAATGTAAGTAACTCATTGGTCGGTTTCTCTTTTTTGCATCGCCAAAAATAAGCAAACCTTATGAGGAAAACAAATGTTTTCGTCAAAAAAACGCAAAAACATGTTGAAGAACATTCCTCGGCATGATTTTGTGGAAAATTTCCTGACGCTCAGCACCTGCGGCGGAGCGGAGCCACCATCCGAAAAGAGTGGAACCGCGCCAGCGATACTGCCAGCCAAGCCTGCCTGCCGGCAGGCAGGCGGAAAACAAGAACGTCGGGAGACACCCCACCTGCCCTGTGGAGTGCCTCCCGACGCGATTCGCACTTGTGCAATACACTGAAAAGTATGTAAAGTGTGTAAAGTGCAAAAGTGCACTTGCATCAAAATTTGTATCAATATACACTATTTCGCATAAATATACAAATAAAGACAGTCATGTGAATTTAACATCATTTAACCCACATTGCAGGGGTCGTAACTACTCAGCGAATCCCTTTCAATGCCTTCATTTAGCATCGTTAAGAGCGTTGTCGTTTTAGATTCTCGTACAGGGGTACAGGTGTTTTATTTCATCAAAATCTCAGAGGGTGATAATTTGCAAAGGTATTGTATATTAATGGTTTATAGTGTAAAATAAATCGAAAAATCGTTGGTGGAATGATTCTTTTTTTGTAACTTTGCACTGATGATGGAGCAAATTACGGACATAAAGGATAAATGCTTATCCGTTATTTGCTGA
>DCGR01000027.1 GCA_002315285.1 Bacteroides sp. UBA1773
GTCTTAATCCTTGTTCTTATGGAAGATGGTATCTGAGGGTAGCTATAAAAAACTGCCAATAGAGCCAATATGAGTGTGATTATGTGGTGGAGTGTGGCAAAATGTCAAAGAAAAAAAGGGACACTTTTCAAATCGCAAAATAACAAAATGTTTTTGATAGTTCCAAGCATTTACCGGAGAAAATTTCAGAAACACATCATTTGGCTTTCACAAAGCACGGTTTAGAAAAAAAGCGTGTTCTTGGTCTTCATGATGATGTCAACATCAATGGACTTGCCAATGACACGCATCGACTTCAACAGATCCACCGAAATGGGCACAACAAGTATGCTGTCATTGTTTTCATAGTATGATTGTATTTCTGTCAAGTCCGAACGTATTCGTTGATATTTGGCAGAATCGATGTCGGCCAGATAAACGGAACGCTGCACACGAAAACATCCCATACGAAGAAGATATTTTGCCACTTGTGTACGCACCTTATTGCTCTCGATGTCATAGATTACAAAAAACAGCATATTGCCTGGGGTTCTTGATGGTTGATTCACTAATCCTAACATGTAACGTATCCGCTCGTCGAGCTGCATGAGTTCTCCCACGGGCTTATGATAGCTTGGTATGTCCTTTTTCCCTACTCCCGATTGGGCAATCCGAGCCATTTTCTGGACGAAGGACAGTTCGTGGGGTGGCTTTTTCTTGGTCATGCCGTAATGATGTCGATGTACGACCGAATCAGGTCGGCCATGAGTTGGTTCATCTCCGATGAAGTGCCACATTTGGGCGATTGCACCACAGAAAATCCCCGTTTGCCATAAAAGAGATTTATCTCGGCCGACTTCGCACCCATTTTCATCTGTATTTTTTTCCCATACTGTATGTTTTGGATGCCGCTGACAATGACCCCTGTGCCTTGCACATAGGTTTTCAGCTCGTCCATAATCTCATCGAGCTGTAAAGGCACATAGGGCTCAGGATGCGGAACGGATTTCTCTTGCGATGTGCTCAGTACGGCCTTGATGCGCTGGATGACATCGCTGTCAGGATCGGACGATGGCTTTTCCCGTTGTGTCTTGGCTCGCGATTCGGCCTGATCGTTCTGCAACCCGCGTTTCAGGTCCATCAGTGCTGTCATGTCGTCGGTTGGGAGGTAGGCCGACAAGGCTACCGGTACGGCATTGGCATTGAAATAGGCTTCGGAATCGATGCTGACGAAACAAGCCCGACACACATCCGACGTGCGCTGGTCGATGACTTGCTCCAACCCATACTGCATGGAAAAGCTCCGGGCAAACGCCTTGTAGAAAAGCGAATATTCCCCGGCATCGTAGCACCGCTGCTTCAGCTGGAAAAACACTTTGAGGCCATCTTCGCTGGGAGAGGCGAAGAGCAGGCAGACCCTTTCGTCGGCTATCAGCTTTTTCCGCAACACGCCCATGTCGATTTGCTTCTCGGAAATGTGGTCGATGTCGATGATGAAATGTTCGGTGTAGGCAAAATTCTCGGTGCGTCGATACGGAGGGTTGAATGTGCCACAGACAACGTATGGCAACGAACGTTTCAGCTCGGCGTATTTCTTGGGATTGACTGAATAGACAATGCGCAACTGATGCACCAACGAGGCTATTTCGGGTTTCGGGTCAATCAGACGGTAGTACAGATACTCCAAGCCGATTTGTTTCAACGCATCGGCACTTGATGTGATGTTGGCTCCAATGCAGATCATGCTTTCTCGTATTTCTTGAAGGTTTGTGCCAGTTCCTGGGCGTATAGTTGCAGATGGGTGGTGCGCGAGCGTGTGGTGCCCTTGATGGTGATGACCTCGTCAAGGTAATCATTGATGGACTGGATCACCACCCTGCGTCCCAGTGCCTCCAGCCAGTAAGAGCCATCGGGCTTCACGGAGTAGTATTCATCGGTAATGACATGCTGGGCCACCAGGCTGAACACCACGTAATCCACCCAAATCCTGTAAAGTTCTATTACGTCGAACACCAGCACCGGGCGATTGTAGTCGTCGCGGTGCAGAATGCCGATGTAGGGGTCTATGCCAGCTTTGATGAGTGCGCCTTCTATCTTGCCATACAACATGCCGTAGCCATAATTGAGCATTGCATTTACCACGTCGGTGGCAGGATGTTGCGAACGGGTTTCAAACCGATATTGTTCAGGGATGTAGAGGTTGAGCGTCTCGAAATAGATTCTCGATGCCATTCCCTCCCAGCCTCGCAATTGGGCTGCCACATCGGCCACAATGTCGCCGTTGAGTGAAGCCACCTTCGTGCGGTAATCGTCGAGGCGCGAGATGCTTTTGGCGGTGGTTTGCTGAATGGCGAAATCGGTTGTCTGCATCATGAGCAGCAACGCTTGCTGGTTCTCGATTTTCTTCCGGATCACGTCCTTGATCCATGTCAGGGCATCACTGGAAAAAGTGAAGTTGAGCTGCCCTTTCCGGATGGTGGAAATGGAGCCATAGCGAGGACTCCACACCCGCCCGACCGGTTCGCCGCTTCGGTTGGTAAACAATATCTCTATCTCGTTCTCGATGGCCAGCAACACGGCATCGCTTGTGATCTGTGCGCCTTTGCCAATTTGTATGGAGGTGATACCATCGGTGGGTATTCTTTGTCGTCCCTCCTGGCAGGTAATGACAAAGGCTTCGTTGTCGCGATTCAGCGAAACGCCAAATGTGTTCAATACAAGTTCCATGATTTATTCCGTTGCATAATTGTTCGACATGAGTTCCATCTCTCGCCTGACAGTGTTCACGTATTCCGAAGGGGCTATCACTGTGATGCCCGATCGGAAGCTCAGCAACACCGATAACAGTTCTTCGTTGGGGATGACATTGATGCTGAATTTTCCACGCATCATGTTGGCCTCGTTGTGGAAGCAAAGCACTTTCTGCGATGAGTGGATAGGCTTCCGGAGGATTCTGAAGAAAGTTGTCTCGTCAGTAGTCTCAAACACTATCTCTTGCATTTGTCCGTTTCGTCGGGTCACTCCTATTATTTGTGCGAAATAATCGTTCCAGTCAGTGGTGTTGGGGATGAATGGCGGTTGCGGATCGACCGTCGTTATTTCCCCCCGTATGCGGTCGATGGTACAGATGGCATATTTCGCTGGAAGTCCGTTGGATGCCAGAAAGGCCTTGCCGAACAAATGCCAGCATTGGTTGTACTCTTTCAGAAAATAGGGATGAAAAACCAATTCGACCGACTCATGGGAATAATTTGGATGATAGCAGAAGTGGATAACCTGTTTGTTCTCTATGGCATCGTATAGCGTTGGAATGATGTCGATCCGGTAAAATCCAAAATTATGGTCAAAACTTATGATGGGGGCAGAAGCACCTTGCAAGTGATGTTGGGATGTAAGCAACATTTTTGTGAGCCATGAGTCGGGAAACAATCCTACCGAGGCATCGATGAGCCTCTCGATTTGTTTGAGCCTCATTCTTTTGTTGTCCCGCTTGAGATGGGCTATCGGGTCGCTAATGTGGACGGGATATCTATAGCCTTGTAGGCGGCCTACTTTCGAATATTCGAAGTCCAGACCCTGCCGTCTGAGCTCTTTCCTGATTCTTGCGTTCGTGTCCTTAGCCGTCTGATAAAATTTGCATTGTTTTATCGACATCGTAGAAATATCGGGGTTCTCTCCAAATATTTTCAAGATAGGTTGTTCAATTTGATGTA
>DCGR01000004.1:0-38813 GCA_002315285.1 Bacteroides sp. UBA1773
CACCGTACGTGCCGTTCGGCATACGACAGTTCCTTATTTTTGCATGCTGACCATTAAGTGATGGTTAAAAAAATAACTTGGCACAAAATGTTTGATGACCTGGTACGCTTTTCCCTTATCTTGTCGGCTATTTTGGAGTTGTTCCTCAGTCACATAGCCCGCTATGCTCCTTCGTCTCAACCCTAAAATATCTCAATATTCCAAGGCAAAATCGTACCAACTTATTATTTAACCATCATTAACCATCACTTATTCTTCGGTTTTGTGTATGTCTTGGAATGGACGGTCATCCCTGGTGACAGCTTTGCAATGAAACTATCTGCCCACCGCCAGTCCGCTTCGCTTGCTGCGGTTGTAACTGCGATAGTCGTCAAGCTCTATCTCCACCTCGGGTTCACGCAACTCGCCCTCGTGAGGCAAGCAGAACTTCAGGTACTTTATGCTTAACCCACGGTCGAGCCATTGCTGTTCGTAATAGGTACGTATGCTCAGAATGTCATCGACCAATCCTGAGTGATAAAGGTCATCGGTGCTGAAAACCACAGGCAACTGGTTTTCGCGTACCATATACTGGGTGTATGTGAACATGAAATTCGAGTCGGTCTTGAGGTGGATGATGCCTCCTGACTTCAGGAAACGGCGGTAGCGTTGCATGAAATAGGTAGATGTAAGACGCTTGGTAGCCTTCTTCATCTGTGGGTCAGAGAAGGTGAGCCAGATTTCATCCACTTCGTCCGATGCGAAGAACCGGTCTATGATTTCAATGTTGGTGCGAAGAAAAGCCACATTGGTCATCCCTCCCGACAATGCTTCCTTGGCTCCGCTCCACATGCGTGCACCCTTGATATCTACCCCTATGAAATTCATGTCGGGATAGAGGCGTGCCAGCCCCACGGTGTATTCTCCTCGGCCGCAACCCAGTTCAAGCACGATGGGATTGTCGTTCTTGAAGTAATCCCTGCCCCATGAGCCCTTCATTCCGAAAGCCACGTCATCGACCACCGAATAAGGATATTCGAACACATTCTCAAAAGCCGCCATATCGGCAAACTTGGCTAATTTTCCTTTCCCCATAAGTCAATATATTCCTTGTTGTAACCACTGCGTATTCTCCATTCCTGCGGATAGAGGTTGTTGGCACGGTTGCCTACGTTTTTTACGAATCCCAAAGGCACATTTTTGTAGCACACCAGCACCACGCCTCGGGGAGCATCCACCCTAATCGCTTCCTTGCGCAGAAACGATAAAGCCGACAGATAGTCGAGATTGACACGTGGATAAGCCTCCTCATCGAGTGCCACGCTCATTGCCAAAGCCTGACGGGGCATCAAGTCACGACCTTTCTGTTCGGCTACTTCGATACCCGCCTGAAGCGTTTTTGCACATTGCCTCACTGCACCCAGCAGGTGTTCCATCCGCATCGGGTAAGCCGATATGACAGCATTTTGGAGTTCAAAAGCATACTCGTCAGCATCCACCAATGCAGCTCCAACACCTTTCATCCTGTTGCTTTTCACCTTGAAGTTGCGCACGTTCGCAGCCGAGGTCTTGCGCAGCACGGCAAGGAAGAATCCCTCGCCACGTGTGCGATGTGGAAAGAAATGATAGACAGGTAGGTTTCTTCCTGTGGTGTCACCGCTGACACCCCAGGAGGGATCCACCTCCAGCGAAAGCACCTCTGCACCAAGTGTGTGTGCCACCCATTCCACGTTGTGCTCATCCTCTTCCTGATTGAAAGTACAAGTGCTATAGATAAGCAGCCCACCTTCTTTCAAGGCAGGCCATACGGTCGTTAGAATGTCCCGCTGTCGTCCAGCACACATCCGCACATTGCTGTTGCTCCATTCACTGATTGCCGTAGCATCTTTTCTGAACATGCCCTCTCCTGAGCAAGGTACATCAGCCAGAACGACATCAAAACATCCTTCCATCTGCCCGAAGGCTTCCGGAGTGTCATTAGTGACAATCACTGCAGGATTTCCCCATTTGGTGATATTTTCGGCCAGCACCTGTGCCCGTTGTCTCATCATCTCGTTGGCCACCAATATGCTTCCTTTCGGTAGGCAAGAGCTGAGTAGGGTGGATTTTCCCCCGGGAGCAGCACACAGGTCGAGTACTGCCGAAGGAGTATTTATATGTTGTTTTACGACTTGTTCCACAAACATCGACGATGCTTCCTGCACGTAATAGCAACCGGCATGAAAAAGCGGATCGAACGTGAAAGCCTGTCGCTCATTCAGATACAACCCCGACCTGCACCAAGCCACAGGTTCTGCCGACACTGACAACGGGCCAAACTTATGGCATTTCGGTGTGTTCAAGCGCACACTTACAGGCTGTTCCGACCCCAGAGCCGCTTCAAAGGCAGCATATTCTGCTCCAAGTACTGAACGCATATTGGCAACAAAATCAATAGGCAAATTCATTTTCATTGGCAAAAGTACAATATTTTTCACAAAAAATCGTTCACTTTGCAACCAAATACATACAGTCATGCGTCTAAATCATAGAAACAGTAAACAAACATATTTTAATATGAAGAAATTAGCCTTTTGGGCAGCGCTCTTGTCAAGCCTGCAGTTGCCAGCACAAACAGTCGTCAGCGTCGGAGCATCCGACACCACTGTTGTATCAGTATTAGTCGATAGCAATGAGGTAAAAAACGATGTGAAAGAAGCCCTTAGTAGTTTGAAGATTGCCATGGAAGAAATGAAAAACGAATGGAATGAACTCGACGAGGATGAACGAGAGACCATTTTTTCGGTCATTGACGGAGGTTCCAAAATCAGACTATCCAGCCTCATTGGTTCCTTCACCGCACTCATAGTCATTTTGGTGGTGTTTGGTCTTCCTGCACTTATCGTGTTCCTTATCATCTATTTCATATACAAGAACCGGCAAAACCGTTACAAAGTGATGGAAGCGGCCTACGCAGCAGGGAAGGAAGTGCCTCAAAGTGCTCGTAACGAGCTGAAAATCGACTACATGAGACATGGTATCAAGAAGGTTGCATTAGGTATTGGTTTGGTATTGTTGTTCTGGTTCATGTCGGGTAGCCTGTTTCTTACTTCCATCGGATTCCTGATTATCTGCATCGGTGCTGGCGAAATCGTTTGCGGCATGCTTGACAAGAAAAAAGATGATTACAACAAGAACGATGAGACAGACAACAACAGCACACCCTCTGCGGATTCAGTGAATCCCTGATTCTGATATATCTTACCGAAGGCAAATCGTAATTCTCTCTATCTGAATGGGTCAACTTACGGACATCGCACTTGTTACGCAAGTCGTACTGTTCAACAACACCAAGGCGTTTGATACTCTTGTGAAAAAGTATCAATCGCCCCTTCGGCGATTCCTGCTCCATCAGACCATGGGCAACGAACCTCTTGCCGATGATTTGGCTCAGGACACTTTCATCAAGGCGTACCTGTCGCTTTCCTCTTTCAGAAATTTGTCGGGTTTCCAAACTTGGTTGTTTCGCATAGCCTATAATCTGTATTACGACCACCTCCGCACTCAGAAAACGAATGTCTCGCTTGATGATGTCTCACTGTCCGATACCTTTCAGGAATCACCACCCTCGTTGGAGCACAAAGCCGACGTGTATCAGGCCTTGCAACAACTGAGTGCCGACGAGCGGACATGCATCAGCCTTTTCTATTTGGAAGAACAGAGCATCGATAAGATTTCGACAATCACTGGCATGAAAACGGGTACGGTGAAGTCGCACTTGTCGCGTGGTCGCACCAAGATGGCTGCCTATCTACATGAAAACGGATACTAATGAAAGTGTGTGGTGAGTTAAGGGAATAAAAAAGAGTAAGTATAAGGTAATTAATTGATAACTGGATATTGAACGATGAACGATGAAGAACTAATCAAACAATTTATGCGTCAGCACCGCACGGAAATATCTGATCAAGGGTTTTCCAAACGGGTGATTGCCAATATCCCTTATCGGCGATATGGCATGTTCATTCCATCTTCGCTTCTGATGGTCGTATTGGTGGCACTCTTGGCTTATATTGTGCAGCAGCAACTGTTTCTGCCTATCCTTTATGATGTGCTCAATTTTGCCTTCCGGGTTATCCAACAGATCAAGTTCATCCATGTCATTTTTGCGTGCACGTTGCTCGTCATGTTTGTTGCCCATCAGATGCAGCAAGAGGGCTGACACCCAAGGGGTAGCCCTCTCTGCTCGTCCATATTGTCACAGTGCCAACAATTCTGTGGCATAACGTGCGTAATGTCCTTGCAGACTGTCCGCGTATCGTTGCAGCACTTTCTTTCCCAAATCATTCTTGTCGCCGCACATATACAGTGCCCTCGCCACATGAAGCTCCTTCAAGGCCTTGTTGCGGAAGGTCACATCGATGTTGTTAGGTACGATCTGGCTTCGGGCTTCCGCGTACGAGTTTACCGAATGAAACCGCATTCCCGGAGTCATCAGCAGCGCGTAAAGCACGTCGGTTGCTTCGCCACTCCCCATCTCCTCGGCTGCCATTGCCACTGCACGGAAGTGCGAGAAATAATCCTCAGGTTGCAGCAATCCGGCCTTTTCCAATACCACAGACAGTTGTGAAGCATCCTTCGAACGTCCCAAGGCCATGATGTACGAGTCGAGCCTACTCAGGCACATGCCAAACTGATGCATCCCAGTGTAGTGCCATCCCTTATCCCATTCGGCATACTGTGCAATCCTTTCTGCCAGCACTTTCGAATAGGTTGCGTCGCCCAACATGCAGAGAATGCTTGCATATACCACCTTTGCATCAGCCGATGTGGCAGATTGCATCCGTTCACCCACCAGTTTCTTGCAGCGGGCTGTATCAGTAAGCAACACCTCAAGCCCCTTGTAGTCGTCAGCCACGCTCACTGCAGCAGCCTTCATCTCACGGTCAGTAAATCCCCTGAAGTTTTTGTCCGTAAGCACACGTTCAGGCAGGTTGCCCATAGCCACGAGGTAGCGTTGGATTTTCTTCATGTCAACCTTCCGCAAACTTTTCCCTTCCTTGACGGCCACTGCCGACAGATAGCCTACGGCAAAGCCCTGATTCTGCAAGCATGGTTGCATACGGATTACGGGCATTGCGTCGCGATGTGCACTGGCTCCCAAGCCGGTTGTCATGATGCCTTCCAGCCCTCGAGGCAATAGCGCACGTAGTGGCACATCCGCATCGTAGATGGTATGCCGTGCCATCGGCGGACTCAGGATGAAGAATGGATCGACAATCATGCCGTGAGTGTCGAACGAACTCTTATGATAAGAAATCGTGTCGGTATAGCGACGATGGTTCAGCACGTCATAGACCGAAATCACATGATCGCCCACCACTCTTCGGCGTTCGCGGGTCTGCGGCAGCTTCACAATGTCGTAGTGGCCTTCGAACTTCCGCTTGGCTTGTACATACACGCGCGACACATCCATGATGTCCGAGTCATCGATAAACAGCCAGTCGTTGTTTTCCGAGAAGTTGCCTGGGTCGCGTTTTCCCATACCTGCCCCTTGAATGGCCAGGGTTTTCTTACCCGTGTAATCGAAATCGGCACCGGCAGCAATGGCAATGTCGGCACTGCCCGTAGAGTCGATGAGCACTTTCGAGAGCACTACGCCGCGTCCGAAGGGAGTACACACCACTACGCCCTTTACGGTGTTGCCATCCACTACAGCCCCACAACCCAGCACGCCGTACCACAGTTCACCACCCTGTTTGAGCAACTCACGGCGATACCACTCCTGCTTCCAGTCGGTTTGAAACACACCCGAATCCTTCTTCTGTTGGCGTGGATGATTCTCTGGAGCCATGCCACGCACACCCGCGTCTATCGTCTTCGTATAACCTTCGCGGAATCCGTCCCAATACACACCAATCAGTCCCATGGTAGAAATACCTCCCAATCCGTGCAGGTAGTCCATCACCAGCGTGGATGCCCCATGTTGGGCTGCCGAGATGCCCGCTGTGGCACCAGCCGTCCCTCCTCCCAGCACCACCACATCGTATCTCCCCAGTATAGGCAAAGCTCCATGTCCGCAATCCACATATTCCTGACGCTCCCGCACACGCAGCGGTTTCAGCACCTCGCCTACACGTCCGTAGTCGAAGGCATCCATCCTGTTTTGGCGCACCATCAGTGAAGTCGTGTCCGAAGTCAGCTGTTTGGCCACTTCAGCTACGCGCTCGCCCATCAGCGAGCCCAGTGTCAGAGCTGTCACCGGCCTGAACAATCGGTCAGCATCCTCGCGCGACATGCTGGCACACGGTCCCAACACATACAAGCCTTTCGTATTTTCCGGTTGCAAAGCATCAATCGACACACCGCGCACGGCTGTTCCGCTCTCGCATGTGGTTCGCGCCTTTATCGTGCATTGCGGCACATACCAAAGCAAGTCCGAGCTATCTACCTGGTCGGGATTCCAAGCCAACGATCGCAGTTTCTGTTCCACTCGCATGAGCGAGGCATACGAGTCATCGTGCAGTTCTTCGGTCAAGGTGTAACGAGTCACCTCGTAACCCTTTCCTCCTGTTTGAAAAGTCTGCGGCAACGTCACCACTTTCACCGATGTGTCGGCCACATCGGATCTCTTTCCTACGGATGTAAATGTAAATTCTTGCTTGCCAGGTCGGAAATCCGAGAATCTTGCGCCAGCGGCACGAGCCACCGAAGCCGTGTGTGTGGCATCAATCACCACCTTGGCGCGTATGGCTTGTCTGCCCGAACGGTTGGCTATCACCACCCCCCGCACACAGTTTGTCGCGTCGGTGAGCACGTTCGTGGCATAGCTACTATAAAGAAAGTCCACACCCGCATCAATAAGTGCATCTTCCAGAACCTTTTTGGTCTGTAAAGGCGTTGGAAAATGTTTTTCCGTGAAAAGCTTTTCAGCAAGGTCGGTCAGTACCTGCTCACTGTCCTGTCGGTCGTAGAGGAACGATCCGCAAATGTCATCACCCAGGTAAGGCATCTCGGCCATCAGGAACACACTGCATCCGCAGTGGGCAGCGGCCACAGCGGCAGCCACTGCACGCGAACTTCCCCCAACCACCATCACATCCACATCTGTCAGTACCGCAATCTGTCGCTCATTTTCATGTGCGAATGTCTCATCGGGTAGCGACCGATGCAATCCATTGCGAGCCGCCGACACGTCACCCACAGCCAGCATGGCACCGCTTGCGGCTGTCACTTTCAAGAAATCCCGTCGTGTAAGCATCGTTTTGTTAGCCCTTAGAAACTGTTTTTGAAATCATTGAATATATCTATCACACACAGAAACAAATGAACTTTCTGCCCGAGATTGTCATCTCTTCGGAATCGATACCTCTTCCACATAATCAGTCACAAGCTTGAAAATGGGCTCGTATGTTGTAAAGATGGCATTCTTCCAATTATCGTTGGCTGTATGATAGTGAATGAAAGCATCACCCTGCTCATTTTCGAACATTATGCATGGTACTTCCCGTTCGGCAAAAGGATAGTGGTCACTATTGGCAGCCAACACGCCTCGACTAAAAGCCTTAAAATAATGGTGGCTTTCATTCAGTTGCTGCATGAGTGCAAAACCTGTAATTCCAGGATCGCTCACCTCGCAATACTGTATCGGATTGTTGTCACCTATCATGTCAAGATTGAACAGATACCTGATGCTTCGCAGCGGGAACAATGGATGTTCCACAAAGAAAGTGGATCCATGAAGTCCGGAATCCTCACCTGCAAATGCTATGAAATAAACATCAAAAAGAGGTTTGTGACGGGCATAATGCTCGGCCAATGTGATGATGGCTGCCGTTCCTGACGCATTGTCATTAGCTCCTGGGAAATAGAGGCTACGCCCCAAACGGCCCAAATGGTCATAATGGGCAGTAAACACATAACAGCTATCGTGACGTTCGCCACTCACCTTTGCAATCACGTTGCTGCTTTCGAAATTCTCCAACATTTTCTGTTCTATGTTCACCTGAATGTTCTTGGCATCTTTGGGAAAATCGGCCGACACCCAGATAATCGGCTTAGCCACCACCTTATCAGCGTATGCCAAATAGAATTTCAATGGAGTGTCCCAAGTGTAGATAAGTCCGGCATTCTGGCAGCCATCCTTACTTTGTAAACGCTTGAAATCCGCGCTGTGGCGATAGGTGAACCAGAAATCACACACCACAAATGCATCCTTGTGTTCCGGCTTCTCCAGTTCTTCGAACAAACGCTTGGAGTCGTAGTGCAGGGTATCGACATAAAACAATGGATAAGAGCCATGAGATCCCGGAGAGTACTCACGCATCACAAAATCGGCACCAGGACGTAACTTTTTCCCATCCACCGACATCTCCAGATCACCAGGGAAAGTGTTGATGTTGACTGTAAAGGGTTGAAAGGTCACTTCACTCACGCCAGAACGCCGAAATTCTTCGGCCACGTATTTTCCCGCCTTCACGACTCCATTTTTCTCGTATCCGCGTCCTTGGTATTTGGCCGAACTGAGTTCCTTCACAATGGCTTTGTAGTGTGTCAGGTTCTGAGCGGAGACACTCGTCATCCAACACATGATAATGATTGGGAATAATATTTTCTTCATAATTAATTTCACTTTTATTTAGCTGTAGAGGCCTTAAGCTGTAGCATGGTAACATGCTGTGACTTGAATTTACTGAATTCTTCACAGACATTCATCATTCTATAGAACACATGCTCTGGAATGCCCTTTTCCTTCATGTAATCCATACATTCATTCTTGATGGTAGCCAAAGGAAGGACATGCTGTTCGGAGCGTAATAGCATGTCACGAGCTATGTCCGACAATCTGTCATAATACTCCTCGCGTTGATTCTCAGTAATGATTATGGACTTTCTGCGATACAGTCTGTCTTCCTCCTCCGTAACGGCCGAAGTAAGGCAAAACCTTTTGTTGTCGGCATTCATCGTCCGGCAATGATGCATGATGTAATTACGCAATGCCCTTTCCTTCATTTCATAACCTTGCTTTGTCAGAGTTTCCTTCAGTTCATCATACGTGAAGCGTACCTTTTCCTCACAATATTCCTTGATGATTTGTTGAATACTTTGGAATTTTCCACCCTGAGGGCAATATTTCCACAACGACTTCCCCATCGGCACACACCATGGATAGCGCTTGCTCGTCACCGACATGAAAAGTTTTTCGATGTTCTCGCCTCGCGACTTGATTTCGTCCAGTATTTGCTTATATGACACAGATTTACGTTCATACACTATCCGCGCCATCTTCTGATAGATTCTCAGGTATTCAAAACGCAAAGAATACCATGCCTCGCCATTGGTCCCACGTTCCAAGACGATGTATCTACGCAACCCAAGCACCATCTTGACAATCTTGCAATCAAGTTCCACATCGCACATGTTGACTTGCTGCAACATCCTGGGAATGAGGGTCGACAAGGAGATAGGTCTGACCTCCTCCTGCAGCGTAAAGAAAATGGCTAGGAAATGTGACATGAAACTACCCAAAGCAATCGACTCTCCCAATATCAGAGGCTGGGTGAGCATGGGAAGCCTCTTGTCGTTTTCGGTAAAAAATCGATATCCCAACAGGGAAACGACTCCTGGCAAGACATTCCTCAATCGGCCATACATGTCCGGATCGGCCATTTCGCATTCCTTCAGTTCGCGTAGCTGTTCGCTCAACGAACTCTGCAACCGAGCATGGCGAAGTTCCTTGATGCGCTGTCCGTTGAGCAACTGTATTTTCAATTGCTTCGCAATTTGCCTGATACGCTCAGAGCTTCGCACATACGGCACCGCGTCTGCGCGTTTCACCAGTTCGAGCGGTGTGAGACCTTCGATGAACACGGCATGAAACACCCACGTCACCACACTCGGCGAGGGAGCCATACATTGGTCTATCTGATATAGCGCCTCACTGACCTGCGAGAGAACGTCCACCTCCTTTGTTCCCATAGGAAAGGTCATGTAGCTATCTTCGCTTATCCCTGAATCGGGAAAGAACGATGGAAAGTCTGTGCCATCAAAATCGAATGACAATTGGAAAGAATCTGATTTAGCCATTTTCCTGCTCCATTACGTTGTTTTTTTCATGTGATGATTCAAGTTCCACGGTAACATTTATGGTATCGGTTCAAAAATTAGTCTCCTAATGACATGTCACATAGGTTACCACTACCACGCAATTCATGCAACCTGTCAAGGAGCGAAGTGTGTGCCGATGTCTTTGCAAACTTGCTTTTGCCTCGATATCGTCAGCACACACTTCGCTCATCGTATGGCATTACTTCTCTACGGTGTATGTACCAGCGGTGTATTCTTTCGCCTCTGATTCGCCTGGCAGAGTAACCGATGCTGTAGCACCTTCGGGAATGGTAAACTGCCAAATCCACTTTTCGCCTTCATAGCGCCATGCGCTCTTGACAAGGCCCGCAGCAGAGTTATACTCGGCGCTGATGGAACCAAGACGCTTGTCAGGCAGCGGACTCATGATGATATGCTTGAAACCTGGGGCAGCCGTATCGGCAGCGATGCCGGCAGCGGTTTCCCAAATCCATGCGCACACGCAACCGTAAGCATAATGGTTGAAACTGTTCATGCCCTTCGGGCCCATACCCTTCTCTATCATGTAGCTGTTCCAGCGTTCCCAGATGGTGGTGGCTCCATTATCCACGGAGTATAGCCAGCTTGGGTTCTTGCGTTGGAAGAGCAATTCGTAGGCAATGTCGGCCATGCCATTGTCGGTAAGCGTACCCAAGAGGATGGATGTGCCGAGGAAGCCTGTCTGGAGACAGTTGCCATGTTGTGCAAAGTTTTCGCGCAGGCGAGCAATCATGCTGTCCTTGGCCTGTCCCTCCACCAATCCGTTTTTCAGAGCAAACAAAGCAGGAGTCTGCATGGTGTTGAGGATGGCTGTCTTGAATGTGCCATCAGCGTTGAGGAAGGTGGCACGCAAATAATCCTTGGCTTGTGCGGCCATATCAGCATATTTCTGGGCATCTTTGCCGGTAGCGGCAGCCATGTCACGCATCATCGTGGCATCGATTGCCCAGTAAGAAGCGCTGAGGTAGCTCCAGTAGGAAATGGCTTCGGGAAGAGGACCGCGCTTACCCTTGGCATCGACGCCGAACGCGCCACCGCCACAGCTTTCCAACGGCTCATAGCTCAGCCAGTCGGCCCATTGGTAGTTGCCATTCTCGGCACTGAGTGCCACATGGTCGTATTTCGTGTCGTTGATATGTCCGATGAATTTCTCCATGGCTTTCCAGTTCTCGTTCACGATGGCCGCATCGCCAAACTGCTTCCAGACAGTCCAAGGCACGATGATGCCCGCATCGGCCCATCCAAGACGCATCATGGAAGTGTTTTCGGCACCATACTGAGCGAGAGGAGCCACACCAGGGAATCCGCCCACTTCGGTCTGGGTGTCGCGCATGTCGCGCATCCACTTGTGGAAGAACTTGCTTGTGTTGGCAAAGAACGTACCTGTCTCGGTAAACACTTGTGTGTCGGCTGTCCATCCAAGACGTTCGTTACGCTGCGGACAGTCGGTAGTAACCGACAGGTAGTTGGAACGCTGTCCCCAAACGGTGTTGGAGATGAGCTTGTTCACGAGTTCATTGCCTGTGGTGATGACACCAGCTTCCAGATTCTGTGCAATGGAAGTGACGGGGATAGACTTGATGCTCTTGATGCGGACCTCATCGGTGGCAGTAATAGAAACGAGGCGATAACCGAAGAATGTGCAGCGAGGTGCATAGTTTACAAAACCCTTGCCGGCAGCAAATGTGTAGTTGAGAATCATGCCAGTGTCGGGGATACGCAAGTTGAGGCGGTGGCAGCTTCCTTCCGGACCATCCATGCCACGGCTCTTGGCACCATTGCCATCGTTGAGCAACTCGGAGGGGAGGCAGGTCAGAACGGTTCCCTCCTTGGCCTTGAACTCAAAGGCAGGAACACCTGCACAGTTCTGGCCGAAATCCACAACCAATGTTTCGCCTGGAACAACTACCATCTCTTCACCGGCAGCAAACTCCTTGGCTACGACCACCTTGCCGTAAGCATCGTCGGTAGCACCTTCCACACCATTCCATGTATAGGCCTTTGCTGGCAAAAGAGCCAAGTCCTCACGCATGTATATTTCGGCACCATTGGAGGGAAAAATGTTTCCGTTGAACTCGGTGTTCTCCTCGGGAGCCGACAACTTTTCAGCACAAGCATAGCCAGGCAATTCGCGGGCGTCATAATCTTCGCCATCGAAAATGCCAGCGTGTCTGACCGGTCCAGCAATACCAGCCTTCCAGTCGGTGAGGTTGGTGCCATAGAGTTGCTTGCAGCCATCCTCGAAAGTAAGTTCCAACACGGCACGGAAAGCACATTTCTTTCCTACCATGCCCTCATGTCCGCGGGGTGTTACGATCTTATCAGCCCACCAGCCAGGAGTGACCTGTGCCGACAGCGTGTTTTCGGCACCTGCACCTGTTGCAATGGCATTGGTGATGTCGTAAGTGTATGAGATTTTGGTCTTGGCATAATGCGTAAAACCAGGTTTGAGTACTTCGGTCCCTACAATGTTTCCATTGACAAATAGTTCGTAAACGCCCAGACCTGTCGTCATCCATTTGGCAGAAACGACTTTCTTCTCGTTCTTGATGGTCGATACAAACCAGCTGGCACCATCGGCCGCACGGTTGTTTACGTCATCCGTCACTGTGCCTGTAATGACAGGTGCATCGACAACCGAAATCCACTGTGAATTACTCCATGCAGCATCATCGAGCGCATCAGCTCGTGCTCCTACTGGCTGATTGGCCATGGGAGAGCTGCAACTGCATGCCAAGGTGGCAACCATGACAGCAGCTAAAGACTTGATAGACTTACTCATTTTCATATTTTTTTTCAGTTAAAATAAAGAATTATCCATTTACTTTGCAAAAATACAAAGTTTTTCAAATTGTCCAAAGCAAAACACGTTTAAAATATGGAACACCAAAAATTCTTTAAATAATCGACCCGATATACACGAAAAAAGGAAAAAAGCGTATCTTTGCAAAATCAACTCACGAAAAACGAGTCAACAACAATAAAGAATCAATATTCTATGGCGAAAGTGGTAGGACACATATCACAAATCATTGGACCTGTGGTCGATGCTTTTTTCGATTTGAAAGAACAGGAAACCGAAGAATTGCCTCACATCCATGAGGCATTGAAAGTGATGCGCGACAATGGACGCGAACTCATCATGGAAGTACAGCAACACATTGGTGAGAATGCCGTCCGTTGTGTGGCAATGGACAGCACCGATGGGTTGCGACGCGGCATGGAGGTCACTCCTCTCGGGCATAGCATCACCATGCCCGTTGGAAATCAGATAAAAGGCCGACTGATGAACGTAGTGGGTGAGGTGGTCGATGGCATGAGACCCCTGAACCGCGATGGTGCCCTACCCATCCATCGCGAGCCCCCCAAGTTCGAGGAACTTGCCACCTCGCAAGAGGTGTTGCTGACGGGCATCAAGGTCATCGACTTGCTGGAGCCCTACTCCAAAGGCGGAAAGATTGGATTGATGGGAGGAGCCGGTGTCGGAAAGACCGTGCTCATCATGGAACTCATCAACAACATCGCCAAGAAGCACAATGGATTCTCCGTGTTCACCGGTGTAGGAGAGCGTACCCGCGAGGGCAACGACCTGTTGCGCGAAATGATCGAGAGTGGCGTAATCCGTTATGGCGAAGCATTCAAGAAATCAATGGAAGAAGGCCGTTGGGACTTGTCGAAAATCGACTACGATGAGGTGGCAAAAAGCCAAGCCACACTGGTGTATGGCCAGATGAACGAACCTCCTGGCGCACGTTCTGCCGTGGCCCTGTCGGGACTGACCGTAGCCGAATCGTTCCGCGACAGCAAGAACGCTGACGACAATGCCCCCCGCGACATCCTGTTCTTCATCGATAACATCTTCCGTTTCACGCAAGCCGGTTCCGAAGTGAGCGCCCTGCTGGGACGTATGCCAAGTGCCGTGGGTTACCAACCCACATTGGCCACCGAAATGGGACAGATGCAGGAACGCATCACCTCCACGAAGCATGGCTCCATCACCTCCGTACAGGCTGTCTATGTGCCTGCCGATGACCTCACCGACCCCGCACCTTCCACACTGTTCAGCCACTTGGATGCCACAACGGTGTTGAGCCGTAAGATTACCGAACTGGGCATCTATCCGGCTGTGGATCCTCTCGACTCCACTTCGCGCATCCTCGACCCGCACATCGTGGGACAAGAACATTACGACACGGCACAACGGGTAAAGCAGATATTGCAGCGCAACAAGGAACTGCAAGATATCATCTCCATTCTGGGTATGGACGAGCTTTCCGACGATGACAAGACAACGGTCCACCGCGCCCGCCGTGTACAGCGTTTCCTGTCGCAGCCTTTTGCGGTGGCCGAACAGTTCACGGGAGTGCCCGGAGTAATGGTCAACATCGACGACACCGTGAAAGGATTCAAGATGATTCTCGACGGTGAGGTGGATTACCTGCCCGAACAGGCTTTCCTCAACGTAGGAACCATTGAGGATGCCATAGCCAAGGGAAAGGAAATATTGGAACAAGCACAATGAAACTGGCAATCCTCACTCCAGAAAAGTGTGTTTTCGATGGTGATGTCACACAAGTACACCTGCCCGGAACACAAGGCGCATTCACGGTACTCCCCCATCACGCACCTCTCATATCCTCGCTCGAAAAGGGAGTGATTGACTGGATTGCCGACAAGGGAGTAGGCCAGCAGGCCATCGAAGGAGGCTTTGTGAGGGTGAGCCACGACGTAGTGGAAGTATGTGCCGAATTAAGTTGATTTTTCAGACAAAACAACTAGCATTGAGAAAGATATTATTCATATTGTCGCTGATAGGCTGGTGGATGTCGGCAATGGCCCAAGAAAAGGTCGATGTGGGTGGAATAGTGATAGGCCACGTAGAAGACTCCTACGAGTGGCACATCACCACTTGGAACGATACGGAAGTGAGCATACCACTGCCTGTCATGGTGTGGAGCGGTGCGACGGGTTTCCATTGCTTCTCATCCAGCCATCTCTATCCTGCCGGCACCGAACATGAAGGACTTCGCATAGCCACCGAAGGCCGACACAAGGGCAAGATAGTGGAGGGCGATGTCCGTCCATTCGATTTCAGCATCACAAAAACCGTGTCGGGATTGCTCATCAACTGCTTGCTGCTATTGGCCATCATACTCACTACCGCACGATGGTACCGACACCGCCAGCCCAACGAAAACGCTCCGAGAGGTTTCGTGGGATTGATTGAAATGACGGTCATGATGATTGAGGACGATGTCATCAAGCCCTGTGTGGGTCCTGACTACAAACGCTTCTCACCCTACCTGCTCACCGCCTTTTTCTTCATCCTCACCAACAATCTCATGGGACTTGTGCCCATCTTCCCCGGAGGAGCCAACGTCACGGGCAACATTGCCGTGACCCTCGTGCTGGCCGTGTGCACCTTCGTAGCTGTCAACCTGTTTGGCACCCGCGAATATTGGAAGGAAATCTTGTGGCCCGAGGTGCCGCTCATGTTGAAGTGCCCACTTCCCCTGATGCCGCTGATAGAGCTTTTCGGCATCTTCACAAAGCCTTTTGCACTGACAGTCCGCTTGTTTGCCAACATACTGGCAGGACATTTCATCATACTGGCCATCACGAGCATCATCTTCGTGACTGCGGCAATGGGACCGGCCATCAGTGGTTCTATGACCGTACTGTCCGTGGCTTTCAGCGTCTTCATGAACAGTCTGGAGTTGCTGGTGGCTTTTATCCAATCCTACGTGTTCACCATGCTCTCGGCCGTGTTCATCGGCATGTCGAGGGCAAAGTCGGAGGGAGAACAAGAACACCGGGAATAAACAATCAACATACACATACTTAATATTAAATCTTATGTTATTATCAGCAATTTTGTTACAAGCAGCCGCAGGCGCAGGTCTCGCCAAGGTAGGTGCAGCCATCGGAGCAGGCATTGCAGTGGTTGGCGCAAGTTATGGTATTGGTAAAATCGGTTCGAAGGCCATGGAGAGCATAGCCCGCCAGCCCGAGGCATCCAGCGACATCCGTACGAGTATGATCATCATCGGAGCCTTGGTGGAAGGTGCCGCATTGTTTGCCATCGCAGTCTGCTTCCTCACATTAGTCCTCTGATAGCTCATGTCGCTGTTGTTACCCGAATCCGGATTGTTGCTGTGGATGCTCCTTGCCTTTGGCATCGTGTTCGCCATCCTGGCAAAATATGGTTTCCCTGTGATTACACAGATGGTGGCTAAGCGCAAGGAGTATATTGACCAATCGCTGCAAGCTGCCAAAACAGCCAACGAACAGTTGCAACGCTTGCAGTCCGAAGGCGATGCCATATTGGCAAAGGCACGTGAAGAGCAAGCACGCATCCTGAAGGAGGCGAAAGAAACTGGAGAACGGATCGTGAGCGATGCCCGTGAAAAAGCACAGGCAGAAGGCAACCGGATGCTACACGAAGTACAGGCACAAATCAAGGAAGAGAAGGACGAGGCCATCCGCGACATTCGTCGGCAAGTGGCCATCCTTTCCGTCAACATCGCCGAAAAAGTGATACGCGAGAAACTGGATACCAACGAGAAGCAGATGACCATGATTGAGCGTATGCTCGATGAAATCAACAACGAATCATGTCAGTAGCCAAACGATATGCCAAGGCGTTGTACCTCTATGCCACCGAAAACGGCGCAGAGGATGCAGTCTATGAAGAAGCCCTTCGGTTGGACCACACGTTTGCGAATGTCCACGATGTCTTGAAGGTAATCACCAATCCGCAAGTGAAAACCGACAGGAAAAAGCAACTCATAGCCAGCATACTCGACAACCACCCGACCTCCACCCTACAGCGTTTCGTCGGCTTGGTATTCCTCCATCGACGCGAAGCTCACATGCGTCTCATCATGCTGATGTACATCGACTTGTATCGCGAGAAGAAAAACATCCACGTAGGTCGCATCACCACTGCCGTACCCATGTCCGATAAGATTGTCCAACGCATCCGCCACGAGTTTGAGAAACAGCAGGGAGGCATTGTCGATTTTTCGAACAGGGTGAACCCCGACATTGAGGGTGGATTCATTTTCGAAATCAACTCCCTGCGTCTCGATGCCAGCGTCAGGAATCAGATGCAACGCATCAAGAAACAGTTTATAGAAAAAAACAAAAGAATCGTATGAGTGAAAAGATAAAAGCAGCTGAGATTACCGACGTGCTTTTGCAGCAACTGCGCGACATCGATGCCTCCCTGCATTTCGAGGAAGTGGGTACTGTGCTCCAGGTGAGCGATGGCGTGGTTCGCATCTACGGATTGCAGAATGCCGAAGCCAACGAACTCCTTGAACTCGAGAATGGCATGATGGCCATCGTCATGAACCTCGAAGAAGACAACGTCGGTGCCGTGCTCCTCGGCCCTACCGACCAAGTGAGCGAAGGCATGGTGGTGAAGCGCACCAATCGCATCGCTTCCATCCGTGTGGGCGAAACCATGCTCGGACGAGTCGTCGACCCATTGGGCAATCCACTCGATGGCAAAGGCGCCATCGAAGGCGACCTTTATGAAATGCCGCTTGAGCGCAAGGCTCCTGGCGTCATCTTCCGCCAACCCGTCAATGAGCCGCTGCAAACCGGACTGAAATCCATCGATGCCATGATTCCCATCGGTCGCGGACAGCGCGAACTCATCATCGGCGACCGTCAGACGGGTAAGACCGCCATTGCCATCGACACCATCATTAACCAGAAAAGCTTCTACGAGGCCGGGAAACCTGTCTATTGCATCTATGTGGCTGTCGGTCAGAAAGGTTCTACCGTAGCAGCATTGGTCAACACGCTCAAGGAAAAAGGAGCACTACCCTATACCATCGTAGTGTCGGCCACAGCCGCCGATCCTGCTGCCATGCAATATTTCGCCCCCTTTGCCGGGGCAGCCATCGGCGAATACTTCCGCGACACAGGCCGCGACGCATTGGTGTTCTATGACGACCTCTCGAAGCAGGCAGTGGCCTATCGCGAGGTTTCCCTCATCCTGCGCCGTCCTTCTGGTCGCGAAGCCTATCCTGGCGACATCTTCTATCTCCACAGCCGCCTTCTCGAACGGGCAGCCAAAATCATCAACCAGCAGGAAGTGGCCGAGCAGATGAACGACCTGCCTCCCTCGCTGGTAGGCAAAGTGAAATGTGGCGGTTCGCTCACAGCCCTGCCCATCATCGAAACCCAGGCAGGCGACGTGTCGGCCTACATCCCCACCAATGTCATTTCCATCACCGATGGTCAGATATTCCTCGACACCGACCTCTTCAACCAAGGCTTCCGCCCCGCCATCAACGTGGGCATCTCGGTGAGCCGTGTAGGAGGAGCCGCTCAAATCAAGAGCATGAAGAAGGTGGCAGGAACACTCAAAATCAGTCAGGCCCAATACCGTGAGTTAGAGGCATTCTCGAAGTTCTCGAGCGACATGGATGCTGTCACAGCTCTTACCATCGACCAAGGACGCAAGAACAATCGTCTCCTCGTCCAGTTGCAATACACGCCCATGCCCGTAAGCGAACAAATCGCCATCCTCTACTGCGGCATCAACGGACTGCTACGCGATGTGCCGCTGGAAAGGGTCATCGAATTTCAGCACCAATTCCTCGAGCTGTTACGCCTCGACCATCAGTCCGATGTCCTCGACGTACTTGCCTCAGGAGTCATCGACAGCGAGGTCACCCACATCATCGAGACATTAGCCAGCGAACTCTCGCAAACCTATAAAGTATAACTGTCATGCCATCACTCAAGGAAGTAAAGGGACGCATCAACTCCATCACCAGCACGCGGAAGATTACGGCTGCCATGAAGATGGTGGCCTCCGCCAAGCTTCACAGGGCGCAGAACTCCATCGAGCACCTGCTTCCCTATCAGGAGCACTTGCAACAGCTACTCAGCGAGTTGCTCTCCTCCCAAGCCAAGGTCGAGTCGCCATTTGTTCAGGTCCGTCAGCCCAAGCGGGTGGCCATCGTCGCTTTTGCCTCCAACCAAAGCCTGTGTGGTAGCTACAATTCCAATGCGCTGAAACACACGCTCAGCATCATCCACGAATACAAGGACGCAGAAGAAATCCACATCTACGCCATCGGCAAGAAACTGTCCGATGCGCTGCAGAAACAGCAGTTCGCTAGCAAAGGCGACTTCTCCCACCTGTCGGCAAACCCCACCTTTCATGAAGCATCGGCACTCGCCACCTCACTCATGCAACAGTTTGAGCAACGGCAAATCGACCGCGTCGAACTGGTTTATTACCACTTCAAGAACATCGCTGTGCAGGTGCCGACACGTGCCATGCTGCTCCCCTTATCGTTGACCACCAGAGGCAACGCCCCGACAGGCACCGACTACATCCTCGAGCCATCGGCTCCCGAACTGCTCACCCAGCTACTACCCAAGGTCGTACGCATGAACCTTTATTCTACCCTGCTCGACGCCATCGCCGCCGAACATGCAGCCCGCACCATGGCCATGCAGATAGCCACCGAGAATGCCGACGAAATGCTGCAGGAGCTCCATCTCATCTACAACAAAACCCGTCAGCAAGCTATCACAAGTGCCCTGCTCGACATGGTGGGAGGACAGCTCGATCAATAATCCCCATAACACCCATATCAATTTCAAGACAATACACGACATGAAAAAAATTGGAAAATACTCTTTCGGCATAGGCGACCGCTTCTCGCACGAAGGCGAAGCACAGCTACAAGCTTTGATGAAAGCACGTCAGCAACTCAACCTCGACATCACTCCCGTTTGGAACAAGTCCAACCGCGAACACACCATCGTAGGCTCCGAGCCCATCGACACCCGCATCGAGGCCGACAACGCCGTGAAAGCCCTCCACTACGAAGGCAACTATTACGTCGATGCCGACCACATCAATCTGCACAATGTTGACCGATTCCTCGACGCATCCGACTTCTTCACCATCGATGTGGCCGACTACATCGGCCAATCCGCCGATGCCGCCTCCATCCAGGCCTTTGTGACCCGCAACGCCAAATACAGCGGAAAGCTTGCCATCCCTGGCATGCAGCCCATTGCCACCACCACCGCCATGATTGAGCAGATAGCATCGAAATTCCTGTTTGCTGCACAGGAAGCAGGACGCATCTATCGCTACATAGCCCAAAAGAAAGGCGAAGGCAACTTCATCACCGAAGTGTCGATGGACGAGGTCAACGATGCACAAACCCCCGTCGAGCTGTTCTTCATTCTGAGCGCACTGGCCGCCGAAGGCATACCCGCACAGACCATTGCACCCAAGTTCACCGGACGATTCAACAAAGGAGTCGACTATGTGGGCGACATCGCACAGTTCACCAAGGAATTCGAGCAGGATTTGCTGGTCATCGACTATGCTGTGAAAGAGTTTGGCCTGCCCCACAACCTCAAGCTGAGCATCCACTCTGGCAGCGACAAGTTCTCCATCTACCCCATCATGGGCAATCTCATACGCAAATACGACAAAGGCATACACGTAAAGACCGCCGGAACCACTTGGCTCGAAGAGGTCATCGGACTCTCACTGGCCGACGCTGGAGCCTTGCAGCTGGCAAAAGAAATCTATGCCAAGTCGTTAGGCCGTTTCGATGAGCTCTGCATCCCCTACGCCACCGTCATCGACATCGACATGACGAAACTGCCCTCACCCGATGAAGTCAACACTTGGAACGGCCAGCGTTTTGCTGAGACACTCCGTCACGACCCATCTAATGCCAACTACAACATCCATTTCCGTCAGCTCATCCACGTCAGCTACAAGATAGCCGCAGAGTATGGAGCAGCCTACACCGATGCGCTGAAGCGCAACAAGGCCATCGTAGGTGCCGAAGTGTGCGGCAACCTTTACGACCGTCACATCCTTCGCATGTTCAAGGCCAATTAGCCAACGAAAAACGAATCGACGGGAGCCCACCCCACTTGCCCATGGAGTAGCTCTCGCCGCAGGCGCTCCGAAACAATCCGTCGCCAAGGTGGCTGGGAAGGGGTCTCTCCCGCTGCCATCCCCTGAGGTGGAGGGACTGAGGACTGACGGTGGCTATTGCCGAGAACCGAAAACCGAAAACTGAAACTTTTCGCTATCTTTGCAGCTTGGCAAGAATGAGGAATCATGCAGTATTGGGGTGAAACAATATCTCTTGTTGTGGCATTGTCTTGGACTGCCACAGCCTTGTGTGCCGACATAGCGAGCCACAAGCTGGGGGCACAACCGCTCAATCTTATCAGGATGGGGCTTTCGCTTGTGTGCTTGGTGGTGTTTCTTTGGGTTTTGACAGGCTCTCCCATGCCCATTGGAACGGATGGAAAAACATGGTTTTGGCTTGCCTTGTCGGGGTTGGTGGGGTATGTGTTCGGCGATTACTGCTTGTTCAACTCTTATGTTGTCTTTGGTTCCAAATTTGGCCAACTGTTCATGACAATAGCTCCTCCTACGGCGGGTGTTGCTGGATGGCTCTTTTTGGGCGAACGGATGGACGGACATGCGTGGCTGGCTATGGCTGTGACCCTTTCGGGTATTGCCATGTCTATTCTGGGCAAGGACAAGCGCGATACGAATCATCGCCTCAGGCTAAGGCTCAAGTTGCCCATTAAGGGTGTCATGTTTGGCATAGGGGCAGGAGTAGGACAGGGCTTGGGGCTTGTGCTCAGCAAGCAGGGGCTTGATACTTATGCCACGGCTTTGCCTGTGGGTGTTTCGGAGGAGGTTGTCTTTGCCATGCCGTTTGCTGGTACATTCATTAGGGCCATATTCGGGTTCATGGGTTTCTTTGTGCTGCTTGTGTGTAGTGGGAAAATGGATCGGGTTGGCTGTGCCTTGAAAGACAGAAATGGCATGACGTTTGCTTTTCTGACGACACTGTTCGGCCCTTTCATCGGAGTGTCGCTGTCGTTGATGGCTGTACAGCACACCCAAGCCGGAATCGCATCGACCTTAATGGCACTGACTCCCGTCTTGATAATCTTTCCGTATGCGCTTGTGTATAGGCAGAAAATCAAGCCGATGGAATTTGTCGGAGCTCTTGTCACGGTGTGTGGCGTGGCCATGTTTTTTCTGCTGTAAGGGAGACTGATACTGAAAGTGTTGTCATATATTTGCCAATTTTGGGGAAAAGGGCTGGAAAATGTGGCGTTTCATGGGAATTATTACTAATTTTGTGGCCGTTGGCATGAGCAATCCGATGCTCCCACGAACGGGGTGGATGGATGCGATACCGACAACGATGGAGATAATTGTCTGAATTATTAATAAAAAAGTACAGAAAAATGAATGATTTGAAAGGAAAGATTGCCGTTGTGACAGGAGGTTCGCGCGACATAGGCAGAGCCATCTCCGTGAAGCTGGCTGGCGAGGGTGTGAAGGTTTGCATCAACTACAACCACAACGAGGCCAAGGCTCAGGAAACGCTCGAAATGGTAAGGCAGGCAGGTGGCGAGGCCGTGCTGTTCAAGGCCGATGTGACGAAGGAAGCCGAAGTGGTGGCCATGTTTGCTTTTGCAGCCGGAACCTTTGGCGGCAAGGTGGACATCCTTGTGAACAATGCAGGTGGCATCATGGGTCGCAAGACCATTGAGGAACAGGATGAGGCTTGGTACAACGCACTGATGGATCTGAACTTCAAGAGTTGTTGGCTTTGCACACGTGAGGTGCTGAAATACATGGGAAAGGGCGGTTCCATCGTGAACATCTCGTCCCAAGCCGCCCGCGATGGCGGTGGTGCCGGATCGTCGATCTATGCTTGCGGCAAGGCTGCCATGCTGTGCCATACACGTGCCATGGCTAAGGAACTGGGTCCACGCGGCATCCGTATCAATGCGGTTTGTCCGGGCATGATCAACACGTATTTCCACGACACCTTCACGAAGCCGGAGGGTCGTGAGGCGTTGCATCGCAGTGCACCATTGCGTCGCGAGGGCGAGGCTTGTGAGGTGGCCGATCTGGTAAGTTATCTGGCAAGCGACGAGTCGTCGTATATGACGGGTAACGGAATAGACATCAACGGCGGTTGCCTGTTCTCGTAAATGAAATCGGTGGCGAGACAACTGCTACGCTGGATTTCGCTGGTAGGCCCGGGACTGTTCTGTCTGGGCTTCACCATCGGAACGGGTAGTGTCACCTCGATGGTGAAATCGGGAAGCATGTATGGCACCCAGTTGCTGTGGGTGCTGGCGATTAGTGCCTTCTTTACTTGGGTGATGACCCATGCTTACGGAAGGTTTGCCATAGAAACGGGCGACACGGCCATCCATGGTGTCCGGACGAGACTGCGTGGTGGCAAATGGTGGGCTTCGTTGCTCATTGCAGGTCTGGTGGTGAGCCAGTGGATCAGCCTGAGCAGCATTCTCAACATCACTTCGAATGCGGTGAAGGAGGTCATCTGCCTGTGTGTGCCAGGTGTCTCGGAAGGTACGGCTTACTGGATAGTGCTTGTCACAGCCATCTGCATTGCAGGTGTGGTGTGGCTATTGCTCAACATCGGCACGTACAGTATGTTCGAGAAAATTCTGTCGGTGCTGGTCACGCTCATGGGGCTGTCGTTCATTATCTCTCTGTTCATCGAGCTCCCCGATCCAGTCATGGTGGCCAGTGGGTTGTTGCCATCTCTGCCTTCCGACCCTAACACTCGCTTGTTCGTGGCGGCTTTTGTGGGTACGACCATGTCGTCGCCCACGTTTGTGATCCGCCCGCTCATCATCAAGTCGAAGGGATGGAAGAAGGGCGACGAACGCACTCAAAAGATAGATGCCATGACGAGTGCGGCACTCACATTCATTATCAGTGCCTCTATCATGTTGTGTGCTGCCAGTGTGCTGTTCACACGCGGCATCAGTGTGGAGAAAGTGCTCGACATGATTTATGTGCTGCAACCGCTTGCCGGACGGTTTGCCGTGGCATTGTTTGTGGTGGGACTGCTCAGCGCTGGCTTGTCGTCGATATTTCCCATCATGATGCTCGCTCCTGAACTCATCAGCGACTATAGGGCTGGACAGATGCAAACGGGTACTCGCCTGTTCAAGTGTCTGACTGCCATTGCGGTGTTGGCTGGCTTGGTCATCCCTGTGTTGGGCACGAGTCCTGTCATTACGCAGGTGGCCTCGCAGGTGACGCTGGTGTTTGTGCTTCCGCTGGTGATTCTGCTGATGCTGATACTCATCAACAAACGTGAGGTGATGGGTGATGCCAGACCGGGCTGGGGCTTCAACATACTCATGGTGCTGGCCTTGTTTTTTGCCTGTGTGGTTTCATATACTGGTGTGGTGGC
The DNA here is from genome assembly GCA_002315285.1 of Bacteroides sp. UBA1773. Classification (GTDB taxonomy): domain Bacteria; phylum Bacteroidota; class Bacteroidia; order Bacteroidales; family Bacteroidaceae; genus DCGR01. Next base: position 24,360 of record DCGR01000004.1, read on the forward strand.
GCTTGGCAAACTGCTGTAATGAGACGGATGGGCCGAAGCAGGCTGGGAGAGAACGACCGATATGGGCAATGGTGTGAGTGACTACAGTAACAAATGACATCGGTAAGGATGGGAAACGTAAACAATAGTGTTGCCTCGTTGTTGCCTTTGCTCCAACAGACACGGCTGGGAGTGATGGATGTGAGGCGAATGTGTGGAGGACTGACAGGACTGGACGACCTCGCACAACTGGTTGGTTGTGTGCTGGAGGGTGATGAACGGGTGGCTCGCAACGCGGCATGGGTGCTGACGCACTGCCCGGACGAGGATGTGATGTGTCTACAAGGATTTATGGACAGGTTGATAGATAAGGTGATGCGGACGGAAAACAGTTCGCTGCGCCGGCTTACGCTCCACTTGCTTGGACGTTTGGAATATGATGCCAAGAACCTGCGTACTGATTTCCTGGATTTTTGTCTGGAACACATGCAGCAACTCGATGAGCCTCCGGGCGTACAATCGCTGTGCATGAAAATCGCCTGTAAACTGTGTCGGCTCTATCCGGAACTGGAAGAAGAATATGTGTGCATACTTCAAAACATGGAAATGGATTATTATCAGGCTGGTGTGAAGGGATTGCGAAAAAAGATGTTAAGACATGCCTTGTAGGCGAAAAGAGGCTGTTGTGACGAATATGGAAAATATATCGGACATTATGCTTGGATTGCGCAATCCCGAGAGCGTAGCCAAGTTGACGCGTTTCTTCAAGACGCATGAGGGTGATGAGTTTCTGGGTATTCCCATGCCTGTGACGCGCGAAGTGGTGAAGGCGCATTGGGATAACACATCGTTCGAGGAACTGGAATCGTGTGTCGCAAGCAGGTATCACGAAGTGCGGATGGCTGCCTTGCTGATACTGGCGCAACACTACAAGCATGCACGAAAGAACGTAGAACTGAGGCGGCAGTGCGTGGATTTCTACTTGGCCCATACAAGCCATATTGACAACTGGGACCTGGTGGATTTGAGTTGCTATGAGATACTGGGCGACTGGTTGCTCGACAAGCCCCGCGACCTGCTGTACGACTTGGCCCGCAATGGAAAAACCATTTGGGAGCAACGCATTGGCATTGTGAGTACGATGGCTTTGATTCGGGCAGGCGAATGTGATGATACTTACCGTATTGCCGACATTTTTCTGGAGAAACCCGCTCCGCTTCCCGACTTGTTGCAGAAGGCTGCTGGCTGGTTGCTTCGCGAAGCAGGCAAACGCAATGAAGATTGCCTGCGTGAGTGGCTCGAAGCTCGTCGCACCACCATGCCTCGTACCATGTTGCGCTATGCGATAGAGAAATTCTCGGGCGAGGAACGCAAGCACTTGCTGGGAAGATAACCGTAGGACGATGGATATTGAGACGTTTCGCGTTTGTTGCCTGTCGCAGCCGTTGGCAACAGAGGACATGCCTTTCGATGATACGGTGGTGGCGTTTCGGCTGAAGGGAAGGATTTTTGGTTGCCTGATGCTCGATAAACCTGATGTCGTGGTGCTGAAGTGTGAACCCGAACGGGCGGAGGATTTGCGGATGCGTTTTCCAGCTATCGAGGGTGCATTTCACTGGAACAAGAAGTATTGGAACCAGATACGGCTCGATGGAAGTGTACCCGACCCATTGATAGAGGAACTTGTGCGGCATGCGTGGGAACAGGTGAATCGGAAACTTCCTAAGATTCATCGGGTGGAAGGATGAGTGAAAACTAAGATAGGGAACAGAATTATGGAAGAGAAAAAGAGTGAGGTGGCTGAGATGCCTCGTTTTTGCCAAAGTTGCGGAATGCCGCTGACGAACGTGTCGGATTGTGGTACGAATGCCGATGGAAGCCTGTCGGACGAGTATTGCAAGTATTGCTACCAGTCAGGGACTTTCACCCGCGACTGCACGATGGAGGAGATGATAGGATTTTGTGCGGACTTTGTAGGTGAGTACAACAGACATGCGGAGAAGCCGCTGACTCGCGATGAGTACAGGCAGATGCTGCAGGGATTCTTTCCGATGCTGAAGCGGTGGAAAAAGTGAGTGGAATCCGAGACACGAAAAGGCAGAAGGCAGATACTGGAGAACAGATTACGGCCTTCTGCTTTTTATTTGCGCCGGGTGTTTCTTTTGGCTACACCTCGTGTCGTTAGTACTTGATGCACATGATGGTGATGTCATCGTTTTGCTCGGCATCGCCGATGAACGAACGAACGTTGGCAAACAGGTTCTCGACAATGGCCTTTGGAGTGGACGAAGGGGACTCTTCGGGTTGGTTCAGGGTATGAGCCCAGTGGAGCAGCCGTTCCTCGCCAAACTGTGTCCGGTCGTTTCGCTCAGCCTCGGTGACACCATCGGAGTAGATGATGAGGCGAGTGCCTCGTTCGAGCGTGAGTTGCTCGGCTTGGAAGTCGAAAGAATCGAGTACACCGCAGGCCAAGTTCGGTCTTGCCTTCAAGAAGTAGGCATCGCCTGTGGGAGGAATGACCACGATGGGGTTGTGGCCGGCATTGCAATAGGTGAGGGAGCCGTCATCAACGTTGAGATGTCCGTAGAACATGGTGGCAAACATGCCTGAGTTGTTGCTGCTGCAAAGCGACTTGTTGATGCGTCCCATCAAGGTGTCTGCATCGAGTTGCATGTGGCCAAGGATGCGGAATGAATTCTGGATTGTAGCCATGAGCAATGCGGCGGGTACTCCCTTGCCCGACACGTCGCCGAGGATGAACGAAAGTTCATTGTTGTTCAGATAACAGTCGTACAGGTCGCCTCCCACTTCTTTGGCTGGACGCAGGTAGGCATACATTTCCAACCTGTTGCTATTGGGAAACACATTGGTAAGCATCTGCATCTGGATGTTGTGGGCAATGTTGAGTTCGCTTGATAGGCGTTCCTTCTCCGACATTGTGGCCTTGAGCTTGGCAATGTGGTCTATTACTGCCGTTTGCATGCTCTTCAGTGCATTGTGCATCTCAGCCACCTCGTCATTAATCTCCATTTCAGGAAGCTTGATGTCGAACTTCCCTTCGGTAATCTTGCTGGCGGCACATGCGAAATCCACGAGAGGACGAGTGTGGCGGTGAATGATGCGTTTGTTGACGAAGAACAGGGTTATCAATCCAATTACAGCCACAAATCCTAAGCAATAGAGCAGGCCGAAGATGGGCCAGAACACGCTGGTGACTTTGCTGGCCATCATGATGAGCCAGTTGTTGCTCATCGACTGGATAATGCAGATGGAGGAATCCTTGTAGTCTTCGTGCCAGATCCAATCTACCCGTTTGGTTCGCGTGCTGTCGTTGGAGAGTACCGAAGTGAGACTTTTCGTCGAATCGGTCCCGATGCTCAGGTTGTTGGTGTCTTTGTCGCCATCGTATTCCATCGAACGCTCTATGTCCTCGTGTTTGTTCATGTTCAGCTCAATTGAGCCCATTTCAGTCCATTGGAAATCCTTGATTTCTTCCTTGGTGAGCATTTTCGTCTGTCCTGAGATGAAGGGAGTGTCGAACAATGACCCTTCCCAGTTTCTTCCCTTGGAGAGCGGGTTGCAGATGTAGTTGTAGTTTTCATCGACAATCAACGCATTGGAGTCGTGGTAGGGTCTGATGGAGTTGAGTTCCTCTTCAAGCCATTCGAGTGAGAGGTCGACGACCATCACGGCAAATATTTCCCCATTTTTGTTGCGGAGCGGGTAGGCATAGGTATAGACCGACCATTCCCCATCGAGGCCATCTTCCACGTATGGAGCAATCCACTGTGGTTTGCCGGATTCCTTGGCTTTCTTGTACCATTCGATGCCGAAATAGTAAGTGTTGGGCTTTTGGAATTCCGGATCGTCTTTCGCACCGATGGCTTGGATGTATGTGATGGTGTCGCCTTGGGTGGGCATGGAATAGAAGCCGGAGAAATAGTGTTCCTTGTCGAAGGCATACGGCTCGAAGTAAATGCCACATCCCTTGCTGTAATCGAACGAGCGTGCCAGGTCACGTGTTATCTTGAAATATGTCTTTTGGGAAAGCTGCTCGTCTTTTTCGTACAGGAGTTGTAGGTTCTTGGCGGTGATTTGCGTGAGTAGTTCTACGTTTTGGAATACGCTTTCTATTTGTCGTGTCGATTTCTCGAGTTGTGCCTTTGCCGTCTCTAACGATTGCACCACAGTCAGTATCGCTATGAAGGCGGACATAACCAGCAGTGATGTGAGAAACAGCAAGGACGTTGCCAATACGATTTTCAGACTGAGGCGTCCGGCAAATGATTTTTTCCTTTTTCCCATGCTTCTGTATGTTGTTTGGTTGTTGTCAGGTCATTCTGTCGCTATGGCCATGATGCCATTGTCGGTGAGTGTGATGAGTCTGCGGCGATAGAGGTCTCCGACTGCCTTCTTGAAGGTCTTCTTGCTTACTTGGAACGTGTCGTAGATGAGGTCGGCATCCGTTTTGTCACCAAAAGGTATCTGTCCGCCATGGTCATCGATGTATTGCATGAGTTGCTCGGCAAAGCTGCCTACCTTCTGGAATCCATCCTGTTGCAGCGTGAGGTCGATCTTCCCATCCGCGCGGACGGTCCGCACGTATGCTTTCAGTCTCATTCCGGGATGAAGGGTCTGGAAGACTTCGTTGTGGTAGATCATGCCGGAAAATTGGTTGTCGGCAACGACTTTCCAGCCCAATGGGGTGCGTTGCCACACGATGATGTTGATAGGCTCGTTCTCCTTGAACATGGGCACACGTTTTGAAAGGAACTTGTCAATCTTGGCCGAGGCCACAATGCGGTAGCTGCTGTCGTCGAGGTAGGCATGGACGAAGTGCCGTTCGCCTTGGCACATCTTCTTCTTCTGCTCCCGGAACGGGCAAAACAGGTCTTTCATCAGTCCCCAATTGAGGAAAGCGCCATACTGGTTGACCCATGATACCTCCAAGCAAGCAAATTCGCCCACCTTCACCAAAGGATGCAGGGTGGTGGCTATCAGCCGCTCCTCATTGTCGAGGTAGAGAAATACTTCGAGTTCGGAACCTGTCGCGCATCCTTGGGGTACATACCTTGTGGGCAGCAGTATTTCTCCGGCCTCTCCTCCGTCGAGATATACGCCAAAGTCCACGGCCTTTACGACTTTCAGTGTGTTGTAGTCGCCTAATCGAATTTTCAAATCATGTTGCTTTGCTTGTTCCATACGCTGTTTTGCTTTGTCGTTCAGTGGGTTGAAGCTATCATTCCATCCTTCAGGTGAATAGTCCTGTCGGTAAGTCGTGCCAGTGACTCGTCGTGGGTGACAATTACAAAAGTCTGTCCGAACTGTTCACGTAGGTCGAAAAACAACTGGTGCAGCTCTTCCTTGTTTTGGGAGTCGAGGCTTCCTGATGGCTCATCAGCCAGGACCACCGAGGGATGGTTGATCAGTGCACGGGCCACGGCTACACGTTGTTTCTCTCCGCCGCTTAGCTGGGCGGGCTTGTGGTCGCTTCGGGTTGTGAGGCGCAGTGTCTGCAACATCCGTTCGGCCTCTGCACGGGCATCACTCTTGTTCTTCCCACCGATAAGTGCGGGAATCATCACGTTTTCCAATGCGGTGAATTCAGGCAAAAGCTGATGGAACTGGAACACAAAACCGATGTGTCGGTTGCGGAAAGCCGAGAGTGCTTTCTCTTTCAGGCTGCTCACGTCGATGCCATCGATGCGTACCGATCCGCTGGTGGCCTTGTCGAGAGTGCCGATGATGTGGAGCAGGGTGGTCTTTCCAGCTCCGCTGGGTCCTACGATGCTTGCCACTTCACCTTGGCCGATGTCGAGGTCGATGCCACGCAACACTTGCAGGTTGCCGAAATTCTTGGTGATTTGTCGGATTTCAATCATTGCTTTTTGTCCATTTGTAAAGCCAACGTTTCACGATGTCATAGAACCTTGTTTCCGTTTGCCGCATAGGGCTGAAGAACGATGGCAAGGTCAATGCCTCGCTCAGCAGGTCTGGATATACCAGCATCAGGCTGTTGTTGGCAAAGTATTTGCTGATCTGTACGGGGAGGATTTCAAAACTGTTCTGATACGAGATGGATCCAGGACGTGCCGAGATGATGATGAGCAGGTGGTCGTAGGCCACTTGCCCCGTCAGGTACAACAGGTCATCCCAGTCGCTGAGTTCTGAATATGCGGTACGCACCGATTTCATTCCATCGGCTATGCCTCTCACCTGCTTCAGCGTGGTGGTGGTGCCCCAGAAATGGATGCGGCAGCCTAATGTGGAGGCCATGCGGCACAGTTGCACCACCCATTTGCCGAAGCCCTGTTCAAACTCGGCCTTGTCGGGGATAGCCACCACAATCCGCCGCAAGGTGTTGGCCGGCATGAGCAGTTTCGTGATGGTGAGCTGGCAATTGGAGTTCTTGATGAGGTGTTCGAGGGTGCTTCCCAAAAACGAATCGAAGGGCGACCGCTTGTGGTGAAGGCCTATTACCAAATCGGTGACGTTGTTCTCTTTGGCAGTGTGTATCATGCTTTGTGCCAAATGCAGGCCGTAGCGAAGCATGGTTTTTGCGGACACGTCGGCGGCCGAAGCCACACGCGCGGCTTGCTCGAGGGCGCGTCGGCAGGACCGTTCTTTCTTCACCGATGTGTTCTCGTCGTTGATGATACTGAGTATCACAATCGGTTCGGCGGATTTCCGATGATGGAGCAGGATTGCCATATCCATCAGGTTGTCGATGTTGTCGGGATTGCTGATGCTGACCATGAATCGTTCAGGGTTTCCCATAGGCTCCGTGGTGTTGATGCTTTCGGCCGTGGCAAGATGTCGGGCGGCCCGGTCGGTGGCCAATGAGCTAATGATGCACGAACAGAGAATCATGAGCACCACACCATTGAGCATGTCGCTGTTCATGAGTTGTTCGCCAGGTGCGATTTCAAGCTGTGTGCCCACCATCATCATGGCAAGTGCTCCGGCGGCATGGGCCTCGGTCAGTCCGAACATGAGGTTGCACTCTGTCCAGTTGCGTTTGAACAGTCGTCCTGTCAGCATGGCTGCCACGGCTTTGGTCAGTGTGCCAGCTGTGAGCAGCAATGTCAGGATGAGCAACGTGTTGACGTTGGGTAGTGAGCGTACGTTGATGAGCATTCCTACACCGATAAGGAAGTAGGGAATGAAGAGGGCATTGCCTACAAACTCGATGCGTGTCATCAGGGGTGACACATGGGGGATGTAACGGCTCATGACCAAACCTGCCAAAAAGGCTCCGAAGATGCCTTCCAGCCCATTGAGCTTCGCAATGCCTCCGCAAAGGAACACGATGGCCAGCACGAAGGCGAAGAGAGTGGTCGGCTCGGAACAACGCCGGAAAAAGAAGCGGCAGCAGCGGGGCACGATCATGATGACGGCCGTGATGTAAATGGCCACACGCATGGTGAAATATACCCAGAAAAGGTTGCTGTCGCCGCCGTGGACCAACCCTGAAATGCCTGCCAGCACGAACAAGGCCAACAGCAACGCTATCATGGTGGCAATGATGGCGGCGATGACCATCGGATGCTTTTGGATGCCATAACGGCTCACGATGGGGTAGCTCACCAATGTGTGTGAGGCCAGGATGCAGGCCACCAGCAACGAAGCCCATGTGGAGAAATGCAACACATGCACGCCTATCAGCCATCCAGTGACGAAGGGAATCAGAAAGGTCATGATGCCAAACGCCATGCCTTTCAGCCTGTGGCGCTTCATGCCTTCCATATCCATTTCCAGTCCGGCAAGGAACATGATGTAGTAGATGCCTACATTGCCGAAAATCTCGAAGCTGGCATCGCGGTTCAACACGTTCAGTCCATGCGGGCCTATCAGTGTGCCAGCCAGAATCATGCCTATGATGTGGGGAATACGTAGCCGGTTGAGCAGCATGGGTGCTAACAGGATAATCGACAATACAATAAGGAAAATCCATGTAGGGTCGATTACCGGAAAATGTATATCCATGCCTGTAATATCCATGCGTTGCTGCAAATTTGTGGCAAATTTACGAAAAAACTTTTGTGGCGCCCCCTTTTTTCATTGAAATATACTAATTTTGCCGCGCAATATGAATGCCGCAACGGCCGAATCGTCACATGGATTCCCGGCCTTGCGGAAAACAAATAACAACTTAATACAAACAGAACCAATGACTATTGCTATTGTGGGCGCAAGTGGCGCCGTAGGACAGGAATTTTTGCGTGTGCTCGATGAGCGTGATTTCCCAATCGATGAACTTTTGCTTTTCGGCTCTCAGCGTAGTGCCGGACGAAAATATGCTTTCCGTGGTAAGGAAATAGAAGTCCGCTTGCTGCAACACAACGACGACTTCAAGGGGGTCGATATTGCCTTTACCTCGGCTGGGGCGGGTACCAGCCGTGAATATGCCGACACCATCACGAAGCACGGGGCTGTCATGATCGACAATTCTTCCGCTTTCCGTATGGATGCCGATGTGCCTTTGGTGGTGCCAGAGGTGAACGCAGCCGATGCACACAACCGTCCGCGTGGCATCATTGCCAACCCCAACTGCACCACCATCCAGATGGTGGTTGCCCTCAAGGCCATCGAGCAGCTCTCACACATCCGCCGGGTTCATGTGGCTACCTATCAGGCAGCCAGTGGCGCGGGTGCTGCGGCCATGGCAGAGCTCTACGAGCAATATCGGCAGGTGCTTGCCGGCGAGCCTGTCACCGTCGATAAGTTCGCTTACCAACTGGCGTTCAATGTCATCCCACAGATTGATGTGTTCACCGACAACGGTTACACCAAAGAGGAAATGAAGATGTTCAACGAAACGCGTAAGATCATGCACTCCGATGTGTCGGTAAGTGCCATGTGTGTGCGCGTTCCTGCCCTGCGCAGCCATTCCGAAAGCATCTGGGTGGAGACAGAGCGCCCCATCGGGGTCGAGGAGGCCCGTGAGGCATTTGCCAAGGGTGAGGGACTGGTGTTGATGGACAACCCCGAAAAGAAAGAGTACCCTATGCCCCTCTTCCTCGCAGGCAAGGATCCCGTCTATGTCGGCCGGATCCGTAAGGATCTTGCCAACCCCAATGGACTCGCATTCTGGATCGTGGGCGACCAGATCAAGAAGGGAGCGGCCCTTAACGCGGTGCAGATAGCCGAGTGTCTCATCCGGGGCGCAGCACAAAAGTGACCATGATTGATGCATCAGGTAGGTCTTGATGCGTCATGGAAAATCAGTCAGGCTACAGAAACACATGAGCAGCTTTTGGCACGTGGTGCATGGGAGGTTCTTTTGGAGAAACCTGGAAACCTTGCATACGGAAACGCTGATTCCGGCTCTTCCCGTGCTGGTCGGCGTGTTGCAGAATGCCGACCAGCTTGATTCGCTCCGACAGGCATGTTTGGGCCCTGATGATTGCCGGGATTCTGGAATTCGGATTTTTTTGCATACCTTTGCGGTCTGAAAGGAAATAAAGGGAAACAGTGGCAGGAGTGAATTCGTATTTGCAGGTGGAGGGACTGACTAAGTCGTTCGGCGATTTGGTGCTGTTCTCCGACTTGACTTTCGGCATTGCCGAGGGTCAGCGTGTGGGACTGATAGCCCGAAACGGAGCGGGCAAAAGCACCCTGCTGGGCATCTTGGCAGGCATTGAAGGGCGAGATAGCGGATCGGTGGTGTTCCGACGCGACTTGAAGGTGGGGTATCTGGCACAAACTCCCCACTACGATGGCAACAAAACGGTGAGGGACGTGTGCTGCCGCCATGCCGAGGAACTGCGTGTGACGCAAATCCTGACCCAACTGAAGATAGCCGACTTTGACCAACCGATAGGCCAGCTGTCGGGCGGACAGCTCAAACGTGTGGCATTGGCCGATGTGCTGGCACACAATCCCGACCTGCTGATGCTCGACGAACCAACCAACCACCTCGACCTTGAGATGGTGGAATGGCTGGAGGGCTGGCTGCAACGCAGCACACTGAGCCTGCTGATGGTTACTCACGACCGTTATTTCCTGAATCGTGTGTGCAGCGAGATATGGGAACTCGACCGACAGGGGTTGCAGGCGTATAAGGGCAACTACAGCCATTACTTGGAGAAGAAACAGGAACGTACCGACGCACTGAATGCCGAGATAACGAAAGCCAATAACCTTTACCGCACCGAACTGGACTGGATGCGGCGGATGCCACAGGCTCGCGGACACAAGGCCCGTTACCGCGAGGAGGCTTTCTACGAATTGGAAAAAGTGGCGAAGCAGCGTGTGCTGACTGCCAATGTGCAACTCGACATGAAGGGGCGCTACATCGGCAACAAGATTTTCGAGGCCGACCACCTATACAAGCGGTTTGCCGACCGAGTGATTCTCGATGACTTCAATTATGTGTTTGCCCGCTACGAGAAGATGGGCATCATCGGCAACAACGGCACGGGCAAATCGACTTTCGTGAAGCTCCTGCTGGGATTGGAGCAGCCTGACGGTGGAAGGATCGACGTGGGCGAGACGGTGCGCTTTGGCTATTATTCGCAGGAAGGCATGACATTCGATGAGCAGCAGAAGGTGATTGATGTGGTCACCGACATAGCCGAGAGCATTGACTTGGGCGACGGAAATCGCATCACGGCCATGCAGATGCTGCAGCGATTCCTGTTCACACCCGAAAAGCAGCACAGCTATGTGTATAGGTTGAGCGGAGGCGAACGGAGGCGCTTGTACTTGTGTACGGTGCTGATGCACAATCCGAATTTCCTGATTCTCGATGAGCCCACGAACGACCTCGACATTGTGACCCTGCAAATTCTGGAGGATTACTTGCAGCATTTCAAGGGGTGTCTCATTACGGTGAGCCACGACCGCTACTTCATGGACAAGATTGTGGGTCATTTGCTGGTGTTCAATGGCAATGGCGACATTCGCGATTTCCCAGGCAACTACACCGAATATCGCGGTTGGCTCGATGCCAGGAAGCAGCGACAAAAGCAGCAGGACACTCCCGCCCGGAACAAGGGCGAGACGCAGAAGAAGGTGAGGATGAACGAACGGCGGAAACTCTCGTTCAAGGAACGCCAGGAGTTGGAACGCCTGGAACAGGAGATAGGACAGTTGGAGCAGGAAAAGAAGCAGCTGGAAGCACAACTGTGCGGAGCGACAATCGATGTGCAAGAGATCACACGCATGAGTAAGCGATTGCCCTTGCTGGAGGAAGAACTCGACGAGAAGTCGATGCGCTGGCTGGAACTGTCGGAGATGGAAGGGTAGAGGACGAGACTGGCAACTGGACACTGGCAACTGATGACGATGAAAGAAAAAACGGTATATGTGTGTACGAACTGTGGACAAGACTCGCCCAAATGGGTGGGCAAATGTCCGTCGTGTGGCTCTTGGAACACATACGTGGAACAAGTAGTGAGAAAGGAAACACCATCGTTGCGCGGAGCGGCTTCGGTGGCGGGCGGCAGTGCAAAGAGCCGTCCCATGCGGATCGACAGCATAGAGGGTGGCGAGGAACCTCGCATCGACATGCACGACGCCGAACTCAACCGAGTGCTGGGTGGCGGACTCATCAGAGGCTCGCTGGTGCTGCTGGGCGGTGAGCCGGGCATCGGCAAATCGACCCTCATCCTGCAAACGGTGCTTCACCTGAAGGATCGGAAAGTGCTTTACGTGAGCGGTGAGGAGAGTGCAAGGCAGATAAAACTGCGTGCCGACCGTATCAAGAAGGATGCCGAAGGCCTGTTCATCCTTTGTGAGACCTCGCTCGAACAGATTTTCACCCACATCCGGAACGTGAATCCCGAGGTGGTGGTCATCGACTCCATACAGACCATTTTCTGTGAAGGCATCGAGTCGTCGCCTGGCAGCATTGTACAGGTGCGCGAATGTTCGGCTTCGCTCCTGAAATTTGCCAAGGAGAACAATGTGTCGGTCATCATGATTGGCCATATCAACAAGGAAGGTTCGATAGCAGGGCCGAAGGTGTTGGAGCATATTGTCGATACGGTGTTGCAGTTCGAAGGCGACCAACATTACATGTATCGCATCCTGCGAAGCATCAAGAACCGCTTTGGCAGTACGTCGGAGTTGGGAATCTACGAAATGCGGCAAAACGGCTTGCGGCAGGTGAGCAACCCCTCGGAACTGTTGCTGAGCGACGACCATGCTGGCATGAGTGGAGTGTCGATAGCCTGTGCCGTGGAGGGCGTGCGTCCGTTCCTGATAGAGACGCAGGCACTGGTGAGCTCGGCGGTGTATGGCAATCCGCAGCGGTCGGCCACCGGCTTCGACCTGCGGCGCATGAACATGCTGTTGGCGGTGCTGGAAAAACGTGTCGGCTTCAAGCTGGGAGCCAAGGACGTGTTTCTGAACATTGCGGGCGGACTGCGGGTGAGCGACCCGGCCATCGACCTGAGCGTGATCAGCGCCATATTGTCGTCGAACATGGACGTGGAGATCGACCACACCATCTGCATGGCAGGCGAGGTGGGCCTGAGTGGCGAGATCCGTCCCGTGAACCGCATTGAGCAACGCATTGGCGAGGCAGAGAAATTGGGATTCGAACGCATGGTAGTGCCCAGGCGCAACCTGCAGGGACTGAATGTGGAGAGAATGAAGATACGGCTGATAGGTGTGCGGAAGGTGGAAGAGGCTTTCCGTGCCCTGTTTGGATAACGGCATACAGACTTATGATATCGGAATTGAGCGTGAGGGTCCTGCCTGGACAGGCAGTGAGCGAGCAGGCATTGAAAACCTATTTCAGTGTGGAAAATCAGGTGGATGTGCGGCGGATATGTGCGGTGAGGGTGTTGAAAAAGAGCATCGATGCCCGTCAGCGCACCATTTTCGTCAACCTGAAGGTACGGCTATACGTGGATGAGCAGCCCACCGACGATGAGTTCCTACGCACTTGCTATCCTGACGTGGAAGGAAAGCCTCAGGCAGTGGTGGTGGGGGCAGGTCCCGGCGGCCTGTTTGCAGCGTTGCGTCTCATCGAACTGGGCATCCGACCCATTGTGGTGGAGCGAGGGAAGGAGGTGCACGAACGCAAGAAAGACATTGCGCAGATAAGCCGGTCGCAGCAGGTCGATGGCGAGAGCAACTACAGCTTCGGAGAGGGTGGGGCAGGAGCCTACTCCGATGGCAAGCTCTACACGCGCAGCAAGAAACGTGGCAATGTGGATAAGATACTGAACGTGTTCTGCCAGCATGGAGCCAGCACATCCATACTCTCGGATGCCCATCCTCACATCGGCACCGACAAGTTGCCTCGGGTCATCGAGAACATGCGCAACACCATTCTGCGCTGTGGAGGCGAGGTGCATTTCCAGACACGGATGGATGCCTTGGTGATGGAGAAAAGCCGTGTCGTAGGGATAGAGACAAGTACGGGCGAAACCTTCATGGGCCCTGTGATATTGGCCACAGGCCATTCGGCGCGCGATGTGTACCGGTGGCTGCACGGTCACAAGGTGCGGATAGAAGCCAAAGCACTGGCCATCGGGGTGCGCCTGGAGCATCCCTCGGCATTGATCGACCGCCTGCAGTATCACAGCCGCGACGGACGGGGAGCCTACTTGCCGGCAGCGGAGTATAGTTTCGTGACCCAGGTACAAGGGCGTGGCGTGTACAGTTTCTGCATGTGTCCGGGTGGTTTTGTGGTGCCTGCAGCCAGCGGACCGGAGCAGATTGTGGTCAATGGCATGAGCCCGAGCCATCGTGGGTCGCGCTGGAGCAATTCGGGCATGGTGGTGGAGATACATCCTGACGACATCGGTGGCACAGATGCCTTGTGCATGTTGCGCTATCAGGAAGAACTGGAGAAACTGTGCTGGCAACAAGGCAACATGAAGCAGACAGCACCGTCACAGCGGATGGCCGACTTTGTGAAAGGCAAGCTGAGCTACGACTTGCCCGTGAGCTCGTATGCACCGGGATTGCTGAGCTCTCCGTTACACTTCTGGCTGCCTCCGTTCGTCGGCGACAGGCTGAGGCAGGGCTTCCAGCATTTTGACAGGATGAGTCGCGGATTCCTCACCAACGAGGCGGTGGTGATAGGTGTGGAAACCCGCACTTCGTCGCCCGTGCGGATTGTGCGCGACAACGACACCTTGCAGCATGTCACGGTAGAGGGACTCTTCCCATGTGGCGAAGGCGCAGGCTATGCAGGAGGCATCGTGTCGGCTGGCATGGATGGTGAGCGGTGTGCCGAGGCATTGTGTGCCTATGTGCAGGGGTAGCTTGCCACCATCTTCGTATGGTGGCTACAATCCGCCGCAGGAGCTGAGCGAAAGTCGGGAATAAAAGAAAAATCGAAAAAAAACAGCCGGAATGCTTGCAGTATAAAAAAACATTCGTATCTTTGCACCCGCAAGTTTGAACAAGGTTCCTTGGATGAGTGGCTTAGTCAGCGGTCTGCAAAACCGTGCACGGCGGTTCGAATCCGCCAGGAACCTCCAACAGCCGGAAGGAAGTTTGGGTGAGTGGCTG